>NZ_JACJDM010000028.1:0-60387 GCF_014163545.1 Pseudoalteromonas sp. SR45-6 | reverse complement strand
CTATGTGAAAGTAGGACATTGCCAGGCTCCAAATTGAGAAAGCCGCTTCAGAAATGAAGCGGCTTTTTTACGTCTGCAGGAAAGCTATTGGCTTCGAGCCGTCAGCGTTAACCTTTGACATGCGTGTACTGCCACTTTTTAATCTTAAAAAACTCGCGCTCCCCATAAGAAAATATAAACTCGTAAACCTAACTATTGACTGCCTTTATAGTTACTGTAACTATAAACATTGCTAATTTGCTGTAGTAAAGGAATTAATTGCATGACAACTGCGCAGGTTGTGATCATTGAAGATGAGAAAGCGATCGCTGATACACTGATCCATACTCTAGAAATAGATGGCTTTGCTGTGCAGTGGTTTGCTACAGCGGGTGAGGGGCTTGAATATATTAAAAACAATATGCCTGCCTTGGTGATTTTGGATGTTGGTTTGCCTGATGCCAATGGTTTTGAGTTGTGCAAACAGATAAGAGAGTTCTCAGCGGTTCCAATTATTTTTCTTACCGCCCGAAATGATGAAATTGATCGTGTTGTGGGATTAGAAATAGGCGCCGATGATTATGTTACTAAGCCATTTAGCCCGCGAGAAGTGCTTGCAAGGGTTAAACTTAGAATTAGACATAGCGAAGCTGCGAGTAAAGTATCCATCTCTTCAGAACAAGCCTCAGGCCTTTATGCCGAAAATTTTGATTATCATTTCCAAAACCAAGCATTGGCTCTCACAGCATTGGAATTTAAATTGCTGGATAAGTTAATTAGCCATCCTCGCCAAGTATTCTCCCGTGAGCAATTATTGTTGTCGGCGCAAAATCACCAAGATGCTATCTATGCTCGTAATGTAGATAGTCACATCAAGGCTATTCGCAATAAATTACGCGCAGTATCGGCTCCGGAATGTATTCATACTAAACGTGGTTTTGGTTATTACTATGAATCTACCTAAGCCAACAAATACGGTATTTGCTCGTCTTAAAAGATGGCCTAAGATCCCGCTTGGACTGAGGCTGTTTTTACTCTACTTTGTATTAGTGATTTTAACCGCTTACTTGGTTAGCTCAACAGTTATGAGAGAGATCAAGCCAACGGTACGCCAAGCGAGTGAAGAAACACTGGTCGATATGGCAAACATGCTGGCTGTAATAGCAAGCAACCCAATGGCGAACGGCGATATTGCACAGAGCGCTTTTGCTAAGCAAATCAACTTTTATGGTTTGCGTGATCCCGATGCTGCGATTTGGGGTGTTGAAAAAAAATCAGTTAATCACCGAGTTTATATAACCGATCAACAAGGGATTGTAGTGCTGGATTCATGGCAGCAGGATGTTGGTAATGATTTCTCTAAATGGAATGACGTTTACCTCACCTTACGTGGTGAGTACGGGGCACGTTCAACTGCATTAGACCCCAATGATCCGCTATCAACAGTAATGCATGTTGCTGCACCAATCATGTATAACGATGAGATCATTGGCAGTGTCACAGTTGCTAAAGCGAACCGTTCTGTACAGCCATTTATTGATATTTCCAGGTATCGGGTATTAACTTGGTTAGCGTTAATGAGCGTACTCGCGCTTATCATTGGTGCGTTAATCGCGTGGCGTATAAATACTGCGTTATATAAGCTTGCAGACTATGCTGATAAAATGGGGCGCGGTGAAAAAACCAGTAAACCCACCTTTAGAGTTTTTTATGAATATAGCTTACTCAGTGATGCCCTTGAAAATATGCGTCGTCAGCTTGATGGTAAGCGTTACGTAGAAAATTATGTGCAAACTCTAACGCATGAGTTAAAAAGTCCATTGTCAGCAATCAAAGGAGCCAGTGAAATATTACAAACCCCTACCACGGTAGATAAACAACAGTTGTTTGCTCAGAATATTGAAACCGAAGCTACGCGCATGCAGCAATTGATTGATAAGTTGTTAGCTCTAACAAAGCTTGAGCAACTCCCAGAACTTGAACAGCGGCAATTAATTGATTTACCTGCTTTATTAGCGCAGATAAAAGCCTCTTGTATCAGCAGGCTAATGACCAAACAAGTAGAGTTAAGTGTTGTATGCGATAACAAAGTTGCTTTTGTGGGGGATCAATTTTTAATACAGCAAGGCTTGTATAATTTGTTTGAAAACGCGTTGGATTTTGTATGTGAACAGGGGAAAATCAATATTACGGTCACGCAAACCGCAGGAGAGCTTTGTATTAACGTCGAAAATACTGGCCCGAAGATACCTGATTATGCGTTAAAGAGAGTAACCGAACGTTTTTATTCGCTTGCCAGAAGTAATGGACAAAAAAGTACCGGCCTTGGGCTTAACTTTGTAGAACAAGTGGTTAAGTTGCATAAAGGAAAATTAGACATCCATAATACCCCGCAGGGCGTATCCGTTAAGCTGTTTTTACCAACTCCATAAAGACTCCATATAAGCACCATTTAAAATCCACTTTTGTCGATTACTCTAGTTCCTATATTAAATAGGGAGTAAAGATAATAATGAAACAAAAAATTGAAACGAAGTTGGTGATCATCATAGGCCTAATTGTACTGTTATTAGTGCCTATCTTTATGATCCAAAACCTAATTGATGAACGTGCAGAACATCAGCAACAAGTGCAAGCTGATATTGCTAAAAGCAGCAGCGGTGAGCAACAAGTCATTGGGCCGTTTATTCAAGTGCAATTTATAGAAACTCACACCGTGGAAGGCAACACCACTGAACAGTTAAAAACGCTGTTATTGCTACCTGAAACATTAACTATAAACAGTGAATTATCTTCTTTTGAAAAATACCGAGGTATTTATAAGGCGTTACTATATCGCTCCGAGAATCACTTTGCAGGCCAATTTAATACCGAGGCTTTAAATGAATTAGCCGGTAAAAAGATAAAACAGGTGCATATGGTGATGGCGATTAAAGATATTCGCGGTATTGGTCAGGGCAGTACAATGCGCATAAATAACCAAGAATATGCGTTGCAGCCTGGCACTAAGCTGGCGCAATTACCCGAAGGCGTTAATATTGAGCTCGATTTTAGTGCTTTACTAGAGCAACAGATGTTGGATTATCAAATTGATTTAAATCTACAAGGAATGCGTAAACTAGCTATTGCTCCTATCGGCAAAGAAACCAGTCTTAGCATGCAAGCCGATTGGCCACATCCAAGTTTCGTTGGCGATTACTTACCTATCGACTCAAGTATTTCAAAGCAAGGCTTTACTGCCAACTGGCAAACAAATTATTTTGCTACCAACTTAAAAGAGCTGTTTCAGCATTGCGTTTTTCAAAATCAGTGCGAGCAATTTAAGCAACGTAGCATGGGAGTTAATCTTGTTGATGGTGTTGATCATTATTTAAAAAGCTATCGTGCCAGTAACTACGCAATTTTAGTGCTGATATTGGTATTTGCCAGCTTCTTTTTACTCGAAGTGCTTCGCAGCGAACCTGTTCATCCGGTGCAATATGGCTTTGTCGGTTTAGCATTGGCCGTTTTTTACTTATTGTTAATATCACTTGGTGAACACCTAGGATTTAACCTTGCTTACTTATTATCAGCATTAGCTTCTTCATTATTACTAAGTATTTATGTGGCCGGAATGTTGAAAAATACTAAGCATGGTGGGTTGTTTCTGATTGCTATTCTGTTTTTATACAGCTTACTTTACGGACTATTAAGCGCAGAAGATTACGCATTGTTGATGGGTAGTTTACTGGTGTTTGTAGTGCTAAGTTTGATTATGATGCTGACCCGCACAGTAAATTGGTACCACACTAAATCACAAGCTGATGATTAATCACTGTTTGCAGAGGGCTGCATGATTGCAGCCCTTTAATTATTCAGGCCTAACACAGTTAGCATTGCATATAGCCGCTGAAGATAGGCTTATTATCCAGCGTTCATGTTATTAACTTGCTGATAAAAATACGGTTAGCTTATCGCCTATTTTTAAGCGATCGCTTGAAAGGCTGTTCCATTGTTTTAGCTTAGTGATGCTGACTTTGTAATGGTTAGCTATTTTCCACAAGCTTTCGCCAGATTTAACCTTATGCTCTATTTGCGTATCGGCTAACTGCGGTAGCACTAATTTTTGACCAATACGTATGGTACTATTTTTCAAATTATTAAATGCTTTTAGTTGGCTTACAGTTACTTTGTAGCGCTTAGCGATCACGCTCAAACTATCGCCACGCTTAACTGTATAATGTTGCCATTGGCTGTAGTCGTTAGAATCTTGATCAGCAATCATAGTCTCAAATTGCTTTTGCTCACTAGCAGGAACGACGAGATGCGGTGCATCAATAATCGCCGGAAAGCGAATGACCCCGTAGTTTAAGGGCTCTAACTGTTGCCATTGGGCTTTATTATCTAAAATAACTGAGCCAGAAATGGCTATTTTGGCAATTGCATCTTTATTTGCTATTGCAGGGAACGCCATTTTTTGGCTTTTTAATAATTGTGCCGCAGCAAGTAGTTTAGGTACATACTGACTGGTTTGCTGAGGGAGTTTTAAACTGAAAAAGTCAGTTGGTTTACCTTGCTTTTTATTGTTGCTGATCGCTCTAAGTACACGGCCTTCACCTAAGTTATAGGCTGCTATAGCGTGATACCAATCACCATCAAAGCGTTTGTATAAGTACTCCATAAAATCCAGAGCAGCGCGGGTACTGTCGATCACATCTTGGCGGCCATCGTACCAAGGGCTAATTTTTACCTTAAAGTACTTAGCAATGGCAGGCGTTAATTGCCAAAGCCCAGATGCATGCTTGTGCGAATAGGCACTGGCATCAAAGTCACTTTCAATTAGCGGCATTAACGCTAATTCTATGGGTAAGTTCCGCTTTTCAACCTCTGTGACAATATAATAAAGGTAAGGCTCAGCACGGCGACTAATTTCATCCATATAGTTTGGGTGAGATAAATACCATGCAATGCGTTGTTGCACATCTGGGTGGCTAGAATTGGAAAATGTAAGCTGCGCTCGGATGCGTTGCCACACACCATCGAGTTCCTGAGGACTTAAGGGAGCTATTTGCTCAATATTTTCGTTTTGTTCTTTAACAACAATATTTGGGTTAGCCTTAATATCAGGTTGTGAAGATGGTTGTTCGGGTGTGGTTTCACAACCGGATAAAATAACAACCAATGGCAGAATGCGGATAAATCGATTTAAAGACACGTACTAAACTACTCCGAAAATATAAATGCGGTTAACCTAAATCAGGCTAGCTTAACATAGCGTGAGTTAAGAATGACTTGTAGTTGAATTTAACTGTCCCTTAAATTGCTCTTTATAGCGACGCGATAAGTTAAGTACTTTGCCGGTTGTAAGTTTTACTTCACTGTCTCCGCTCGGTAGTGGCGTGATTGATTCAATCGCATCTAACCGAACGCCATGGGAGCGATGAATACGGCAAAACCCTTGCGGTTCTAACTGAGTTATAAGTTGGCTCATAGTTGCACGTAACGGGTAAATTCTTGCATCAATATGTAGATTTACATAATTACCGCTAGATTCAAGCCAGTCTATTTGTGCTACGCGGACAATAAATTCTTTTCCCAGTTTTTTTACCAGTAGTCTATCGAAATTTAAATTTTCAGGCGTATCTTCGCCTTGTCTGATCGGTGCTGCTTCACCACTTAATTGGCTCACTACATATTGATAGGTTTTAATAACAGCAATTAAAAATAAGAACCCCCACAAGTCTTTGCGGTATTCATAAAGTAATTCAAACCAGACCAAACCAAAGTCATAATACATGCCTTGTACGGTGTAAATGAGCTTGCGAATGGTGACCATAATGCCAATATGCAATAACGAAAAAGCAATGCTTGCCAGCAGATATAGCAGTAATGAGCGGGGGATTTTTTGCCAATTAAAAGGCTGGGTTTTTAATAGCCTAACTAAAGCGGGAAACAACAACAAGGTGCCAATAGCGCTGGAATATTCCCATACAAACGGCTCCCAGATCATAAATGGGAGTTCGCCATCTCGCTGGGCTTCCATAATGTTTGAGCTGGCATTTATAGTATTGTTGATAAAAATATAACTAGATAAAAATAATGCCGCATACCATCTCTGGTAGCGCTGAAAATGCGTTAAGGAGATCATTATTATTGTTACTCTTTAAAAGACCATAATTAGACTAGCAAGATAGTGATAGATCACCAAACTTATCATCCCTGATATCCACCGTTTATCCCTACTGACTGTTTTATCAGCCTTTTCTGATTGCTTAACGCAGATTTTTGTTCATATTTGTTATTAATTAGTCGTAAGCTAAATCTACCATGAAACTTAAAATAGTAATTAAAAACACAACACGTACGCTATTACAGCCATGGCTAAATGTATTTAATCAGCATGATGAACTGCCAAAGCGCCGTTATGATCTTGATTGGCTACGGGTGATTGCGTTTGGTTTATTAATTTTTTATCACACCGGCATGTTATACAGCCAAAACTGGGGATTTCATTTTAAAAGCCAGTATTTGTCTAGCAGTGTTGAAAATGTCATGTTGTTACTGTCACCGTGGCGAATGGGACTAATCTGGTTTATTTCAGGAGTAGCGCTGCGCTTTATTATTGCGCGCTTTAGTTTAGATATGTTTTTAATTACGCGCAGTGTAAAAATATTACTGCCTTTATTGTTTGGCATTTGGTTTATAGTGCCGATTCAGCTTTATGCGCAAATGAGCCAAGAGGTTGGTTTAGCTATGAGCTTTTGGCAGTTCTACCAGCAGTTCTTTGATTTAACTAACCCTTTATTTAATCACTACCAAGCAGGTATTTGGCCACATGTTGATGTAAACCATCTTTGGTACTTACGTTCGTTATGGCAATTTACTTTATTGCTGGTGTTAATGATACCGCTGCTTCATCACGCTACTGTGCAAGCAGTAATCACGCGTTTATGTGAGCGATCGTTAGTTATTGTTTTTATTGTATTGCTATTGCCGCTGTGTATTTTAAAACTGAGCTGGCCGAGTGATACATTCCGATACCCCATGGGCGCGTTGTTTTTACTTTACGGTTACTTGCTTGCTTGGCAGCCTGCATTTTACAGCCAACTGCTACGTCACTGGCAGGCGTTATTAGTGGTATTCATTTTAGGTTATTTAGTTGTCGTGCTGGGTTATCACATGATTTGGCAAAATCCTGCCGCCAGCCAATGGCAAATTACCAGCATGGATATGCTGTATACCGCGCAACGATTAGTCGGTGTATTATTTATGTTGGCACTTGCACAACGTTTTTTGAATCACGATCACCCTAAACTGGCTTTACTAAACTGTGCAGTATTCCCTTTTTATTTATTACATCAAAGTGTGATTATTGGCTTAGCCTTTTATTTGTCTGAACTGCAATTAGGTGGTTTGGTGGAGCCATTATTTATACTCAGCCTCACTTTCATTATTTGTTGGTTGGTGTTTATTGGTGCGCGTCGTATCGATCTATTAAGCCCATTTATAGGGATTAAAGTCACAGGTAAATATAAAGCATGGCAAGTTAAAGCGGGCTTTTGCTACGGGCTTATATTGGTAAGCCCACTGATCTTTAAGTTAATTTAACCAAACACACATCTAAAGCATGCGCCTTGTGGTTTTGGTACATAAATTAAATCACCGCCGTGGTTGAGCATAATTTGCCTTGATAGGCTCAAGCCAATACCTGATCCTTGTTGTTTAGTGGTAAAAAATGGTACGAAGATCATATCCACCACATGTTCGCTGATGCCTGGGCCATTATCGCTCACTTCAACATAGAGTTGTTGGCTGGCGTTTTGTGCCAAGCTGAGCTTGATGTTTGGCTGAGCGGGGCTTTGCGCGTTATATTTTTTGTTGCTGCTTAGCACTTCAAATGCGTTCTTTATAAGATTTACTAATACTTGCTCTATTTGACTACTGTCTAGCATCACTAATTGCTGGCTTTTAATTGTAAGTTCTATATTGATTTGCAGCTCACGCGACTGTTGTTGATGCAAGGTGACAATACGCGATAGCATATCGGCTAAATTTTCAGGCGCTAAATTGGGTTTAGGTAAGCTGCTAACTTGGCGAAAACGAGCAATAAAGTCGCCTAAATGTGCCGTTCTTGATGCTAAGGTACTTAGCGCAAGCTGTAAGTCTTGTTTATCTTCAATATTAATAAAACACAGTTCTTGTGGCAGTAAATTACTGCACGTATCAGCTAACGATGAAAGCGGAGTAATAGAGTTGGCAATTTCGTGCGTAAGTACTTTAGTTAGGCGTTTATACGCTTGTTGTTCTTTGAGTTGTAGTTGGTCATGAATTGATTGTAGGCTTACTACGCGGCGCACTTTGCCTTGTATTTCAGCGATACTGAGTTGGATAGAAAGCGTGTCGTGCTGCTCGCCATTTTGCCAATAGGTGGTGCTGCGCATATTGTTCTTGGCGTTCAAAATTAGTTCACCAACAGCGCCTAATTCTCGTAGATGCTGGAAGCTTTTACCCAGTAGTTTGCTGACTGCTGGGTTTGATTCGATCACCTCACCATTGTCATCACATACCATAACCGCTAAATCAACATGAATAAGCAGTGCTTGCAAAAACTGCGCTTGTTGTTCGGCATTAAAGCGTGCTGTTTGCATTTGCGTTTTTACTTGCTCAAATTGCTTAAGCATTGGGTGTTGTTGGCCAAGACCTAAGGTGCTGTCGCCATTGGCTAAGGCGCGGATCACCATTTCTGCTTGTTTTTGTTGTCGCTTAAATAGCGTAAAAATATGCGCTATTAACGCCACGGCGACTAAAATTATTAATAATGTCGTCGCTGAAAAACCATGCTTTTGTAATGCATAACTAAGCAATGCACTTGCACTTATAAGTGCGATAATATTAAACGAAAGCAATAAATTAGCACGCATGATTATAGCCTATACTTTTCAAGGCGACGATACATCGCGCCGCGAGTTAAACCAAGCGCTTTGGCTGCATGACTAACATTACCTTGATGGTGCTTCAGTGCTGCGCGAACTGTGCGTTGCTCGAGAATATCTAAATCAAAGGTATCGTATTCAGTCTCACTTTTTAGCGCCTGACCACTATTGCCAGTGCTAAGTGCGGTTGTATTACCAACCACTGAGCTTATATCTAGTGTATCTCCTTCAGTTAAAATAACAGCACGTTCTATAGCATGAGCCAATTCACGTACATTACCTGGCCACGCGTATTGGCAAAGTGCATTCATATCATCATCGCTAATGGTTAAGTCGCGTTTATATTTTTGCGCAAAGTGTTTTAGATAGTAATTAGCTAATAATGGAATGTCATCACTGCGCTCTCTCAGTGCCGGTAGCCGAATTTCAACGGTGTTTATCCGGTATAGCAAATCTTGGCGAAAGCGCCCGTCAATAACTGCTTGCTCAAGGTTATCGTTAGTGGCACAAATAAGGCGAATATCAATATCAATCGCTTTACTGCCGCCAACTGGTGTTATTTGCCTATTTTGTAGTGCAGCCAGTAATTTAGCTTGGTGTTCAAGTGGTAAATTACCCAGCTCATCTAAAAATAAGCTACCGTCTTGGGCAAGTTCAAATTTACCAATTCGATCGCTTTTGGCATCGGTAAATGCGCCTTTTTTATGGCCGAATAGCTCACTTTCAAATAGGTTTTGTGCCACAGCACCCATGTCTAAACTCATAAAGGTTTGATTATGGCGCATACTTGCTTGATGAATGGCATGCGCGGTGAGTTCTTTACCTGTGCCGCTTTCGCCGGTGATCAGTATATTGGCATCAGTTTGTGCGGCTTTTTCAATGGTGGTGAATACCTGCTGCATAGCGGCGCTTTGACCTAAAAACTCAAATGGCTGATTATTGAGTACTTGATTAAGGCCGTCCTTCTGAAGAGTTAGTTGACCTACTTGCTGTTTGTCTTTGGCATGTGAAAAAGCCGCCGCCACAGCGCCAAGTAATTGCTCGTTTTGCCAAGGCTTGGCAATAAAATCAGAGGCCCCCGCTTTAATTGCATCTACTGCAAGTTGAATATCGCCGTAGGCAGTCATTAGTAATACAACAATATTTGCATCTTGCTCGATGATTTTTTTCAGCCAATAAAAGCCTTCTTTGCCGCTGATGGAGTCTTGGGTAAAGTTCATATCGAGTAAGATCACATCGATTGGCTGATCAACTTTGCGTTGCTCGTTAATGATGTCTGCAATATCAAATGGGTTGTCAGTGGTTTTAACGCTTTGGTAATGCTGTTTTAGCAAGAGCCGTGCGGCGATGAGAATATCGGGGTTGTCATCAACAATTAAAATTGAGCCTGTGTGTTTCATGATTTTTATTTTTATAGAGTTTTATTTAGCCTAAAACAAAAAAGGAACAGTGTCCATAAATGGACGTTTATAAAATAAAAAAGTGTTCTATTAACGGACACTACAAACATAATAATAATTTCATTTAATTATAAGGTATTGAATTTTAATATTAAATAAAGTTGGCACAGCGTTTGTAATAACTATCGGTAATTAGTTTATTAAACCTGTATCAAGGTGGCCAACATGGATAAGAAAATAGAACGCTCATTTACTCAAAAGTATTTAAAGAAATTCACCTTTGCAGCATTGGCATTGGGTGTTGCTGCCGCTGCGTATGGGTTTACACAAACAGGTAATACAGGTCGTAGCCAGAATATTGAGCGCAGTAGCTTAACCGTTAGCACGGTGAAACAAGGTGCATTTAAAGATGCCTTAAGCTTACGCGGTCAAGTGGTACCAAAAACCAGTATTTACCTTGATACCATCGCCGGTGGGCAAGTTGAGGAGCGTTTAGTTGAGCAAGGCGAATATGTTGAGAAAGGCCAACCCTTGGTGCGCTTAAGCAATACTAACTTGCAACTTGATGTAATGAGCCGCGAAGCACAAGTAACTGAACAGCTTAATTTTTTACGTAATACGCAAATGACCATGGAAACCAGCCGGTTAAACCTACGCCGTGACTTATTGGAAGTCGAACTAAAGATCACAAACCTTACCCGTCGTTTAAAGCAAACTAAACCTTTAGTTAAAAGTGGCGTATTAGCGCAGGATCAACTTGCAGAGCTAGAAGAAGATTTAGATTATTACCGAGCTCGTAAAGAGCTCTCTATTGAGCGCCAAAAGCAAGAAAACTCAATCCGTGAGGTGCAAGTCGCACAGTTATCAGACAGCGCTAAAATGCTTGAAAAAAACCTGCAGTTTGCGCGTCGAAATCTCGACAATTTATTAATCAAAGCACCTGTTTCAGGCTACCTAAGCGAGCTTGATGTGGAAATTGGTGAATCTAAAAACAGTGGCGCGCGATTAGGCCAAATTGATATTCCAAATGAATATAAATTAGTGATACGCCTTGATGAGTTTTATTTAAACCAAGTACAGCGTGATATGACCGTGATGATTGAACTTGAAAGCGGCACAGTGAACGCCAAGGTGAGCAAAATTGATAGCCGCGTACAGCAGTCGCAATTTCAAATTGAAGTGGATTTACCAAATAACACCAAAAGCATTAAGCGCGGCCAAAGCATTGATATTGAGTTAATGCTAGGGGATGACAAAAACAATGCCTTACTGCTTAAACGTGGCGCCTTTTTCACCAACTCGGGCGGTAACTGGGTTTATGTTATTGAGCAAGGTGGTGATAAAGCAGTGCGTCGTGATATTCGCTTAGGCAAAAAGAATCAAAACTATTTTGAAGTGCTTGAAGGGCTCAATGCTGGGGATCAAGTGATTACCTCAAGCTACAGCAACTTTGATAAAGCACAGCAATTACAATTTTAAGGAAAATAACAATGATCAAACTAACTAATTTAAGCCGTATGTTTCGTACTCAAGATGTTGAAACAACAGCGCTAAGCAATATTAACTTAACCGTAACCGAAGGCGATTTTTTAGCGATTATGGGGCCCTCTGGCTGTGGTAAATCAACTTTGCTGTCTATTTTAGGTATGTTGGATTCACCAAGTGCAGGTAGCTTTGAATTTGCTGGAACAGACATCGCAGGCTATAGCGAAAAGCAGTTAGCAGAGCTGCGTAAAGCCTCAATAGGGTTTGTATTTCAAAGCTTTAACTTGATTGATGAGTTAACAGTATTTGAGAATGTAGAGCTGCCATTGCAGTATCAAAAAATAAGCAAAAGCGAGCGCAAAGATCGCGTTGAAGCCATTTTAAAACGCGTAGGTATTGATCACCGAGGCGAGCATTTACCACAGCAACTGTCAGGTGGTCAGCAGCAGCGGGTAGCCGTTGCGCGTGCATTAGTCATCAATCCAAAGCTTATATTAGCCGATGAGCCAACAGGTAACCTCGACTCTAAAAATGGTGATGAAGTCATGGCGATGTTGCGTGAATTAAATAAAGAAGGTACCACGGTTATTATGGTTACCCACTCAGAGAAAGAAGGTAATTACGCTGATCGCTTAGTGCGCTTACTTGATGGCCAAGTGATGGTTGATAAAGCGAATTTACAGCAACAATCATCAAGTGTTGCGGATGCTGTTGTTGCGTAATGCTCGTTTACTATCGTTACTTATTGCAGCATGTTGCTGTGCAATTGATAAGATCTAGTGCAGCAATCTTATTTATTACATTAAGTGCTTTTGCACTCAAACATGATCTGTCTTATGTGTACCTCAGTGATATGGTAAGTGATTTTGTGGCTTGCCAACTGTTTTTGTTCTAACCCCTTGGGGTAAGAAGGAATTTGATAATGTTTAAAAATTATATCATGACCGCAATGCGCTCATTTAAGCAGCAAAAACAACATTTTTTGCTCAATGTACTTGGTTTAAGTATTGGTTTAGCGGCGGCTATTTTAGTGGCTATGTTTGCCTTTTACGAAGCGTCTTATGATAAGCAGCAACCCAATGCGGAGCGTGTTTATCGTGTTAATCAGTATTTTACATCTTTAGGGGTTGGCGGGCCGATGACCAACAAAGATCTTATGAATACCTTTAAAGACATGGCTGAAATAGAAGACATACTATCACTAGAGCCTAGTCCGCCTGGTGCTGAATTTGTGCGTGATGATGTGGGTTATAAGTTAGAAAGTATTGCGTCGGCAAGCACCAATATAGCTGATTTTGTGAATATTGACTTAGTTGCAGGCGACTTAGCCAAAGTGCTTACTACACCAAATATGCTCGCATTGAGTGAGCAGTACGCTATACGTATTTTTGGCCGCACGGACATTATTGGTGAAACCTTAATACAAGGGAGTAAACGTTGGCAGGTTGGGGCGGTATTTGCTGATTTACCTGAAAATACGCACTTCTTTTTTCAAGGGTTAATTAAAGAGTTACCAGCCAATACTCAATATCAAAACATGAATAGTGCCTCTTATATTCGAGTAAAACCAGGTACTGATGTTGAAAAGTTGGCAGAGACTATTGAGCAACGCTACATGAAAATTGCTTACGAAAACCCAAATTTAGCAAAAATGACATTACATCCGCTAACGTCTATTCATTTAACTTCCAACTCTAACTATGAAATGAAAAAGAATGGCTCGCTTTCAACGCTGCGGATTTGTATTGGTTTGAGTATTTTATTGGTACTTTTAGCTGCGTTTAATTTTATTAATATGAGTATTGCTCAATCGGCAAAACGTGCCAAGGAAGTGGGTGTACGTAAAGCACTTGGCGCGAGTAAATTACAAATTATAAGCCAGTTTTTAACCGAGTCATTACTTATTACCATTATTGCAGCATTAATTGCCTGTATGTTGGTTGAATTGCTAACACCTGCTTTTAATCAATTAGTCGATAGGCAGTTATCGCTTAATTATAACTCTTTATTGGGCGTCGCTATTGCTGTTGTTGTAATATCAGTTGGTTTGCTTGCGGGGATCTATCCTGCCATGTTTATGTCAGCATTTAGTGCAAAAAGAGTGCTCAGTGGTGACATGCAACGTGGTCGCACAGCCATTGCGGTTAGAAAAGGTTTATTAGTTGTACAATCGGCATTATCTGTCGGTTTAATTATTGGCGCTTTATTGCTGCAACAACAGCTTGCTTATTTACAGTCTCTACCAGTGGGCTATACCAAAGAAAGTAAATTGGTTATCAGTGATATATCAGCTGAAGATATATTACACAACAATAATACAGCATTACTAAATCGTATTAACGGGATTGATGGCGTAAACAAAGTCAGCGTTATGGATGTTGATGTAACAGGCTCATATAAATCGTCTCTTACATTTACGGCCGATAATGGTCAATTTACCAAACAAAGTTTACCCATTATTGGCGCAGGTAACGACATAGCCCAAACATTGGGCCTAACATTGGTCGCTGGGCGAGATTTCAGTGAAAAAATGGCTGCTGATTGGTTTAGTGAAGTCAGTGATACTAAAGCAACGGCTTCAGCCATATTGACTGAGTCGCTAGTAAAACAAGCCGGTTATGCAACACCAAGTGATGCAATTGGCAGTACATGGCGCACAAGTCCGGGCAATGGCAAAGATTTAATCTTAACAGTTGTCGGTGTGGTTAAAAATATTAAAGTAGGCAGTGTTAAAGACGCGCAGCCCTCTACCATCTTAATTTGTGGCTACACAAATAGTTGGGACGGCCGCGTTATCGTAGACATGGACGCTGCTAAAATACTGCCTATTAAAGCGCAGCTTGCAAGTATTTTAGAAGAGAACCTCGCAATTCACGACTCACAAATAGATATGCTGAGCGAAAACTACCGTGCGCTTTATCGTAATGATGAACGAGCGACCGAGTTTGTCACTTTATTTTCTGGTTTAGCCGTATTTTTAGCGTGCGTGGGCACCTTTGGCTTAGCATCATTCTCGGTACTACGTCGCCAAAAAGAAGTCGCGGTACGCAAAGTCCTTGGCGCATCACGCATCAGCATTATGAACTTAATAGCAAAAGAGTTTTTGATTTTAGTTGCCGCAAGTATCGCAATCGCTTTTCCTCTAAC
The DNA here is from genome assembly GCF_014163545.1 of Pseudoalteromonas sp. SR45-6. Classification (NCBI taxonomy): domain Bacteria; kingdom Pseudomonadati; phylum Pseudomonadota; class Gammaproteobacteria; order Alteromonadales; family Pseudoalteromonadaceae; genus Pseudoalteromonas; species Pseudoalteromonas sp. SR45-6. Next base: position 45,464 of record NZ_JACJDM010000028.1, on the reverse strand, counting down.
TTATTGGCTGGTGGGCGATTGGTTAGCCAACTTTAATGAGCGTGTTGATCAAGCGCTGTGGGTTTATCTGGTTGCAGCTCTAAGTGTTGCTGCAATTACTTGGCTCACGGTTGCAAGCCTCGCCTTTAAAGCCGCCAGCACACGGCCATCGTTAACACTAAGATATGAGTAATAACGAGTAAAGAACCCTACTTAAGGTCTATCAGAACACCGATAGACCTTTTTCTTGTTTAGGCCTCTTAAATATCTTTAATCTTAACAGCGGGGTTTCCTGCAACAACTGTATTCGCTGCCACATTTTTTGTTACTATCGACCCTGCGCCAATAACAGCATTATCGCCAATGGTAATAGCTGCTAAAATAATAACCCCCGCGCCAATCCAAACGTTATTGCCAATAGTAATCGGTGCTGCAAAGTTCTCTTTATTGAGTCGCTCGGCTGGATTGACTGCATGAGATACGGCCAATAGTTGAACGTTCGGGCCAATTAAACAATCACTGCCAATAGTAATTGCCCCCTCACTAATGGGGGCATCTAACACCGTACAATTAATGTTTATAAAAGTACGATCACCAATTTCAAATTGCGAGCCATAGTCACAGTGGAAGCCTGCCTCAATAATCACGCCTTCACCACATTGAGTAAATAAACTCTTAATGCGTTTTAAATTACCTTTGCTGGGGCTTTTGTTAAACAAGCGGCAAGTCTCATGGGCGGTTTTGCGTTGCTCAAGCAGCTCTTTTTGGCGTGGATTAAATAGTTTTAGCATATTATTCAGAAGTGTTTAGCCATTTCTTTACCCATTCAGACTGGTGAACGAGCAAGTAAGATAGGTTTTCTTTAGCTTGATATGTATGTCCTTCATACGGAAGCATAATTAGCTGAGTCGTCTTTTTATTAGCAATTAGTGCCTGATACATTCTCATTGATTGCATTGGGTAAGTGCCCGAGTTTTGATCGCTTTCACCATGAACTAACAATAAAGGCTCATTTATTTTGTCCGCATAAATTAGAGGGGATATATTAATATATGTTTCCTTTGCTTGCCATAGATTACGTTTTTCACCCTGAAATCCAAAAGGGGTAAGAGTCCTATTGTAAGCACCACTTCGAGCAATACCAGCTTTGAATAGATCTGTATGCGCGAGTAAGTTAGCCACAGTAAAGGCTCCATAAGAATGCCCCATAACAACTAATCTTTGAATATCAATAGAGCCAGTATCTTCTAAAGCATTGACTGCAGCTTCGGCATTTAAACGAATCTGATTAATGAAGTCATCGTTAGGCTCTCCCCCATTAAATGAAGTGATTGGCATTGAGGGAGATTCGAAAACGGCAAAACCGTCATGAAGAAATACCAAGGGACTTAGCGGATCAAACTCTCTAAATAAATTCGTGCGTACTGTATTTTGCTGGCTCAGTTTTTTGTTTTTAAATTCATCGGGGTAAATCCATAAAATAGCAGGGATTTTATCTGATTTATTCCTTTTATAATTGTTAGGTAAATGCAGCGTTCCAACCAGATTTAATCCATCGCTTCTGTTGTAATTGATAGTAAGTGGCTGGTTAACAAAACTATTTTTATTTTCGCTTGATAAAAGTGAAATCTGTTTTTTGAAACCTTTACTCGTTAATGCGTAGTATTGAGGTGCGCTTGTATTATTTTGCTTTTCTATTATTAAGGTGTCATTAGCGATTCTTAGGGGCATTTCTATATTGTCAGCATTGCTTAAAAATATAGTTTCAACAACGTGATTCGATGTATTAAAGGATTGAGCTATTGGCTTTATACCTTCTTTACTTTGTCCTGAGGAAAAGAAAAATAAATAATTATCTTGTTCAACTAAAACTTCATATCCTTCAGGCGTACGGAGAGTCTGTGGATCACCAAAGTCGTTGAACTTATCACGATAATCTCTTTCATGGATTAAATAATTCACAGAAGTTTCGGCGTTGATTAAGGTAGTTCTTGCCTGTTTGCTATCATAGCGCCATTCTTGAAGTACACCTATTCCTGAAACGCCCCATAATACATCGTGAACTCTCCATTTTACTTGATGCACCAGTTTTTTATTCTCGTCAAATGGACTTACCAGTTTGTAGATGTGATCATGGTAAGTTTGAGCTAAAGACATGTCACCTCTATCACTCGCTTCGACCCAAGTCACAGTTGAGTCTTCTGATGGTAGCCATTTAACTAACCTAGCGCCAATAGGTACGCTATCTTTAGATTTAGGTAGATTAATTTTATCGTTTAAATTGGGTAAGCTGTATGTGGTAGTTGGCTCTTCTATATTAACGATATTATAAGCGCTCCCCCATTTTTTATAAGGTAAATAAGATGACAGCTCACTCGGTGGCATCGAATACAGTAAATACTTACCATCAGGAGAGACGGAAAAATCATTAAATAAGCCACTTTTAGTTAATGTAGAAACTTTACCATTGAGGTCTATCTTCACTAATTTGGTTTGATTGATAGATGTAAACTGATTCTTCATCTCGTCATTTATTAATAAGCTTTGATGGGTCCGCCCTTGATCTTTTTGCAGCTCAGATGACAACAAATTGGGTTTTTTACGTATATATTCAGATGTCTTTATTGGCAAATTTCGCTGCTTGACGACAATACTTTGGCCATCAGGTAGCCATCGCAGATGTCTTCCGCCAAGACTTGTGGATAAATTGAGATCTGTTAGTTTGTTAGATACATTGTTATTTATATCGTACAACCATAGGTTTGTATTGGCACCCTGCTGAATTAAAAATGCGACTTTTTTAGCATCAGGAGACCAATTAAAATCGACAATCACTCCTTCTAGAGTCTTAATTTCTTCTCTAGCGTTTGTTGCAAGATTAAATAAAGTTGCGCGGCTATATTGGTCAGTATCAACTCTGCTCGATAAATCAGTATAAAAATCCAGACCAGCTAATGCGACGCGCTGTTGAGATAAATATTCAATAGATGGGTATTCAATTTGGTGTAAAAATAAAACCAGCTCCCCATTTGGTGATAATGAAATAGTTTCTTGCCCTGTAGACTCTATGAGATTAGCCCACTTACTATTATCTATTTCAATAGCTTCAACGTATGATGAGGCAATGAAGCATAACGCTATAATAAGATAAAGTTTACTCATTTCGTAATGCCTTTATTGGATCTTGTCGTAACGTTTGGTTGATCGGAAAAAAGCTGGCAAGTACTGATATCGCTAATAAACCCAGCCAAATGACCGTTGTTAACCACCAGTCTATAGGCAGGTCAACCCCAGGTAATGACATACAATAGCCTATAATTAAAAATGCCAACGAAAAGGCTAACACTAAGCTCATTATTATGGGTTGCATGAGTTCTAATAAGCTTTCTTTTAGTAACCTATAATTGTCAGCCCCCATAGAAAGTTTTACGCCTAAGCTATATCTGCGCACTTTAACTAAATAGCTAACAATACCGTTTATGCCAATACACACCATCAGCAGCGATGTTGATGCCAACACAATAGCCAGCCATGCTGCATTTAAGTGACGTTGCCTTTTTTCATCAAACATACTTGTTAAAGAGGCTATGTTATTAATGTCTAATCGTTGATCTACTTCTAATACTGCTTGTTGAATATGGGCAATTGCATTATTTTCATCAGCAACAGTAATCAAATATGTAAATTGTTGCCAACCAGGGTAATCTTTAGGTGTAAAAACTTCAAAGTCTTCACTTTCAGGGCTGCCCGGTACATAGGTGTTGCTGACAATACCTATGATTGAGTAGTATTTTTTATTATCAAAACTCACTTTACTGTTTAGTACTTCATTACTGTTTTTATTAAGTAAATCTGCAAGGCGTTGATTGATAATGATCGGTGGGTTTTCGAGTTGTTCATCCCCTTTGGCAAAGCCATTACCCGTTATCGTTAAGTTAAGTTCAGTAAAGTAATTGGCAGTTACTAAGCTATTACGTGCTTGGGCAATATACTGTCCAGCTTCGTTATATATTTGATTGACATTAACCGTTTTTGGCAGCCTCATTTCGGATGACACAGCTAAGCTGCTCACATTGTTAAGCGCCAGCAACCTTTGGTTAATTGCTTTGTGTAAATTAATACGTTCGCCGGATTTATCGACATTACTATAGTTTATTGTTAATGAATATTTACCTTCTGTATCCAGTCCGTTATCTCTGAGTGCTTCCGAAAGTGTTACTAAAACTACGTGGCTAGCAGTGGTTAATACTAAAAACGAAAACAAAATTTGCAGACCAACAAGTAAATGGCTGGTGGCTGAACTCATTTGCTTGCCCGTGCCTTTACCGCTGCTTTGTAGGCTGCTCATTAAGTTTTGCTCTTTCACTACACTAAGTTCTATAAATGAATAGAGTGAGGCAATACTAATAATTAGAAAAGCTGAAAATAACAAAGTATTAAAGCTAAGAGAAAGCGTGTCTAAACGTTGAATGGCGTCAGCTGCTAGGTTTTGAATAACGATAAAGCCGATTTGAGTAAGTGTTAAAGCAAGTAACACTGCAATACTAATAAGTAAAATATTGTGTTTTAACGTTTCAATAATTAGTTGTTTTTTGCTTGCCCCAAATGCAAAGCTGATTGCAAGGGGTTTGATGCGCGTAATGGCTTTAGCGAGCTGCATACTAGAAAGGTTGATAAGTGCAATGAGCATTAATAAGCACACACCCAATAATAGCATTAATACAATTTTACCGCTGTCACCCCTAAGTGCATCATTAAATGCAATAACACGCGCATTGACAGTAAAATCTTTTAAAATATCAGCGGCATGTAACTGTGCACCTTTAAGTGATAAGTCAGCTAATTGTTCCGTGATCTCTTGCTCTGAGGCTGTGGGCTTAAATCTAACAACACTCTTATACGCGCCCATGAAACCGTTAGATGTTTTAGGGTTAAAAGCTTCGTCTGCATCAATAGGAAGCCATATTGCATCATTTATATTGCTATAAGTGGGTAATATAAGATCATCGGGGGCGACACCAACAACGGTAAAGCGACGTTGATTGAGCTGTATTTTTTTACCAACAATATTCGGGTCACCACTATAGTGGGTTTGCCAAGCGCGGTAGCCTAATACGACCGACATTTGCTGAGTACCGAGTGCTTCTGTTTTGTTAAATAACCGACCAAGTTTGGGTTGTACGCCGAGTAGATCAAATAAATTATGTGTGGCAAGTATTACGTCCACAGCAGGTCTTGTTGGTTTATCTAGTAGCTTGTAGTCAGTCCATCGATGGTAAGCAGCAACATCAGTAAAAACGGTATTTTCACTCTGTATGTAGCTCATTATTTTTGAGTTACTAGCGGGCCCTGAATAACCTTTAGAATTAATTGTGCCTTCAAGCAAATATAAGTTATCGCTCTGCTGATAAGGTAGTGGGGCGAAAAACACTAGATCAACCAAGCTAAATGAACTAAGCACCATGGACAGTGTAAGTGCCAGTGTAAAAACGGTGGTGAAATAGTATTGTTTGGCACGTTTAAAAGTATTGTAGGCAGTTTTTAACATGACTGAGCAACCTGTTCTACATTTGCAGGTGTGCTTGGCACGAGTTCATCGTTTTGGGCAACTACAGTACCGTCTCTTAACTGGATATTGCGCGTAGCCATATCGGCATAACGGGGATCATGGGTAACCAATACAATGGTGGTGCCTTGCTGATTAAGATCTTTTATTAACGCCATGATTGCATCGCCGTTTTTTGAGTCTAAGTTACCTGTGGGCTCATCGACCAGCATGATGCCAGAATCGCCAGCTAGTGCGCGTGCAATCGATACGCGTTGTTGTTGACCACCAGAAATTTGATTCGGATGTAAATCAGCTTTATCAGCCAAACCTACTTTTTCTAGGCAATCTAACGCTCTTGCGTGACGTGAAGATAGCGAGTCTCCCCGATATTTTAATGGTAAAGCGACATTTTCAAGTACGGTCATTTCATCAATTAAGTTAAACGATTGAAACACAAAGCCAATGCGATTACCGCGTACTTTCGCACGTTGGTTTGAGTCCATATCAGAGACGAGTAAACCGTCAATGTAATATTCACCACTTTGAGGGGTGTCGAGCAGCCCCATAATGTTAAGGAGTGTTGACTTGCCGCAACCAGAAGGCCCAGAAATAGAAATAAACTCGCCGTCGTACACGGTAAAGCTAATCCCTTTTAAAATTTGACTGACTTGTTCGCCATTAGAAAAAGACTTGCTTAGGTTATTAACTCTTAAAATTTCAGTATTCATATTATTCTTCCTTAACCAGCAATTTTTATTGTTGTTGTTTCAGCGGGGATATCTAATGTAGAAATAATGACTTGTTCACCAGGCTCAAGTCCTGACAACACTTGGATGAGCTGGCCAGATGCTTTGCCATATTGCACTTCAACTTTAACGGCTTTGTTATCCATTGTGAGTTTAAATAATGAGCCATGACTGCCTTCGCTTGCACCTGTTGGTTGTTTTATATAATTCACCTCTTTTTGTACATCGGCAAAAATAGTCGCATCTACTTGTTGCATGGGTTTCATGGTGTCTGATTCAGAAACCTCGAGCTCAATATCAATTTGTACAGCACCGTCGCTGATCACAGGATCTACACGCACTACTTGGCCGCGCACCTGGTCATTCAACGTGCTAATTTGGGCTGTCATACCTATTTGAATTAAATGAGCTTGAATTTGCGGTACTTTTATTTCACCAACTAGAGGGGAGAGGCTCCCTATTAGTGCCAGTTCAGAGCCAGCACTGACACTTTGCCCTAAACTTAAAGGCAAGCGTTGAATAACACCATTCATTCCCGCTTTAACTGAAAGTTGCTCTACCATTAATTTGGCGACATCAAACTCGTCTTGCGCTTGGGCTATTAAGTCATCTTGAATTGAAAGCGACTCTTTTTGCATCTGTGCTAATTTATCAAGCTTAGATTCTTCAAGGTTAATACGCTTTGATAGCTGTTTGGCTTCGAGCTCATTTTTCTTCGCGCTGATCCCCGATACAATACCTGATTTAGCCAGTGTACGTTCTGCTTCAACTTGCAGCATGGCTATTTCAGATTGTGCTTTTAGCTCTGACACGGTTGACTCGTTATTTAACAACTCACGCTGTTGCAGTAATACGGTTTGCCGTTTTTGGGTTTTGGCATTTTTAAGCTTTGCTAACGCCAAGCGGAGCTTACTTTCTAGCTCGGGGTTATTTAAAGTGAGGATCACTGTGTCATGGTTAACCACAGCACCCGCTTTTAGTTTTATTTCGTCAACCACCGCATTACTTGTGGCTGTGAGAAGTCGTTTATTGATTGATTGCAATGAACCATAGCCATCAACCTTAATTGAAAAATCACCGCGCTCAACCTTCGCAATGGTGACAGAGTCTTTTGATATAACTTCGGCATTATCTGCAAAGCCTAATTGCCAGCCAGAGATAAGCATAACGACAGATAAACCTATCAACCCTTGATAGATTAGTTTGGATGTAAATTTCATAGTTATTCCTTTTGTTATTCTTACCATGGTATTTAATCACACAGCTTGGGCTAACGTTTGGTTCTTAATTAATTCTTCGAGATCAATTATTCTATCTGCTGCTTGTATTGTCTCTTGCCTATGAGCAACACTGACCCTAGTTATTTTTTTTGATTTTAAATATTTATTTACTTGCAATTCAGTAGCAGCATCAAGGTGGCTTGTTGCTTCGTCTAAAAATAAAATGATTGGTTGACTGTAAAGCGCTCTTGCCAAAAGCAATCTTTGTTTTTGACCACCTGACAATGAGCTACCTAAATCACCAACTTGAGTGTGTAAACCCATAGGCATGCTTTGAATCTCATGCCATATAGCAGCACCTTTAATGGCTTCTGTGATTTTATCTAGATCAGGTTTTGGCTCAAAGAAGCAGATATTTTCAATTAAGGAACCATTTAGTAATTGATCATTCTGCATTACCGTTGCACACATTGAGCGAAAGTTTCTCATGCCAAGCATTTTTATCGAGTGTCCATCTAACAAGTAATCACCTCGCTCTGCTTTGATTAATCCAGTCATTAATTTTAGGAGCGATGATTTACCCAACCCAGAGCGACCTATGATAGCCACCGATTCTCCGGCATCAATTTTAAAGTTTATTCCTTTAAATAACCAAGGAGAGGATGTTGAATATCGAAAATGCAGGTCGCGTACTTCAATGTGGCCTTTTGCTTGTTCTTTGGTTATTGTCAGTGAGGTATTTTCTTGCTCTTGGTTTTGCATCACTATATCAGACATTCTCCGTAAATAAGTTGAGGCTAACTTGAACTTAAATATATGATCTACCAGAGTTTGTGTGCTGCTCGAAAATTGTTGTCTATAAGCTAGGAAAGCAATAAACATCCCTATAGTAAATTCTTTATTGATTATTAATGTCGCGCCAATAAATATAACAATTAGATACTCTATTTTACTTACTAAATCTTGGCTAATTTCTGCAGTAATCGTGACCTTTTCACGTTTAATATTTTCATTTGTAGTATCTGCAAATAAATTGAGCCATGAAGAAAGTCGGGTACTTTCTTTTACATAGCATTTTATGGGCATAATTGCTCTGATAGTTTCTAAAAAATGACTGTTTTCTTTTGCTTGTTTAGATAAAACTTGCTCTAAATGCTTATTTTCTTTGTTGGTTAAATATAACCTAAGCAATAATGTGAATAAGAGGAATGATAAAGATACTAAAGCAAGAGCTGGTGAGTAAGTATACATAATGATTAAAGTTGTTATGCCTAGCAAGCCTTCGACAATGGCAGAAATAAAACCACGACTTATCATTCTTTGGACTTCATTAAATGCTTCAAACCTAGATTTAATATCGCCAACATGGCGAGATTCAAAAAACGAAAGGGGTAAATGTAATAGGTGTCGCTGGATGTTCGCTTTTACTTGAAAGCCCAAATTTTTGTCTAAGTATAAAATTGCAGCAGAGCGAATAATATTGCTAAAAGTTGTTAGTAAGGTGACGGCAATAAATGCGATTAGCAACCATATTAACATTCCACTATCGGAGAGTGGAATTCCATGATCTATCACAATTCTAATATAGTAGGGGGATATTAAGAGGAAGCATTGCAGAATCAAGGCGACAACGAATATCTTAAATAATGAGGATGCGAGTCCTTCAATATTGCCAATGAATGCTCTGAGCGGCATCTTCACTCGTTCATCGGCTACAGTAAATGCAGGTGTTGGAGTTAACTCGATTGCAATACCGGTAAATGCTTCAGAGACTTGTTGCCAATCTAGTTTAACTTTTCCTTTTGCGGGATCATGGATAACAATGCCAGTTCTATTTACTGAAGCAAGCGTAACAAAGTGATTAAAGTTCCAATGCAATATTGCAGGTCCCCTTAGCTTAGATAGCTGTCCAAGCTCTAATTTTAATACTCGCCCAGATAGGCCAATATCATCTGCAATTTTTAAAATGTGCTTAACTGTTATTCCTTGAGTACCAACGGGGTAACGTTGTCGCATAGCAAGCATGTTTACTTTATAACCATGATAAAAAGCAATCATAGCTATACATGTGATACCACATTCAGCTACTTCACTTTGTAAGAAAAGAGGTAGTTTTGATGGTTTAAAGTCAATGTAGTCTGTGAGACGCATTTAAATTTCACTATTTAATTAAGTTAAGGGCTTTTTCTGATTGCTGAGTGAGTAGTATTTTTATATCTGCGTTAGGTGACAGTTTTGAATAATTGTTAGTTTCTAATTTTAAATGTATTTTTTGTTCTTTATTATTTTTATTACTACCAATAACCATAGTGACTATACCTTTTAATTCATCATTATTGACGATTAAGGTAATTTTATCCTTTACATTAATACTCATATTTTTATTGCTAGAAATCCAAAAAGATAACTCATTTTCTGAAGTGGTACTTAAAACGTAACCAAGAGGTTCAAATGGTTGTATTATATTTTTTTCGATTAAAGAATGAAAAAACAAACCATCGGAAGGAGAGCGAATAACCTCTTTTTCTAACTTACTATTACTATCAAACTTAGAGATAGTAAGTAGCTGTTGATTTTTTTTAACGCTCTCACCATCTATCGCAAAGTGCTTATTTATAACCACTACTTCATTATAAATAAGCGGGGTATAGTGTTCAGATGAGACCTTGGCGTCAAGACTTCTTTTTGTTGATAAAGTTAGAACATTAATAACTAAAAAGCTAAATACGAAAATTGCTATTAAAGCTGCAATAGAATTATTTATAATTTTAGGCTGCTTTATGAGTGATTTGCCAATATCACTCGATTTATATTGATTTCTAAGCGCTTCTTTGCGGAACATATTAACAATAGACATATTATTAACTTACTTTCTTGATGGGAATATCACCAACAACACTATTGTTATTCATATAGCTTAGCGGGCAACCCATTTGCCAGCTATCAAGAGTCGTAAAGCCTTTTATCCAGGTACTAAATTTTTCATTGTTCAATGTTAGTGTGCCATCAGGATTAATTTTACCAATATTGTTTCTGTCATCATCTAAAGCAACGGTACACTTATTGATATTACCATTGGCTCTAATTCCTAATGAATTAGGCTTTCCTGCGTAGCAGATGTAATGACCTAGTTCATTTATTTTTTTGCTATTACCTGAATAACGTTCTGTGAGCTCTTTTGCTAATACTTTTGCAGATTTTCTTGATATTAGGCCATTTATTTTTTCTTGATTGTCACCACCTAAGTTAGAAATTTCTTTAAAAAATAATCTGAATCGACTATCTTCCTTAAGTTCTTTATCATAACGCTCACAAAAGCTTAAAACACTTTCATGGTTTAAGTCGGTAATATGAATCCTTAGGGTTATATGAAAATCAAGATCTGTTGCAGATGCAGCTAATAAGCGTCCCCATATTTTGTCAAAGCTACCTTTCCCGTTACGAGTTAAGCGAGTTGTGTCGTGTGATTCCTTGTCACCGTCTATGGATATTTGAAAGCTATTTTGCTTTAGCTCAACAAGTCTTGTTAATGTTTTTATATCAAGGAGAAAGCCGTTAGTTGTTAAATCACCATAGACTTTACAGCCGTTTTCCTTAGCTAATGACTGACTATATTCAGCAATTTCAAAAAGTATCTCTTTTGCTAATAAAGGCTCACCGCCGAACCAACTTAAAGATAAAAACTCTAACTTAGGCATTTTGTTTTTGATTAAAACTTTAGTTGCATCAACTAACCAACGAGGCATTTTTCCTATTTTAAAATCCTCATAACAATATACACAGCGAAAGTTGCATTGCTCTGTTGGAAAAATAATGAGTTGAAACTTTTCATTACTGAGGCTGTTTACTAATTGTTGTTTAGAAAAACCTTTAATCTGATCTATTGAAGTTGTCATTTTTCCCCCTATTGTTTTGCTTGCGCAGACTACCTTTATGAAGAAGTAGTCTGCGTGATAGTTACAGCTCTTTTTGAGCAGCACAGCTGCCATTTATAGTGTTACCACAGCCTGTATCACCTTCTTCGTCTTCTTCTTCTGGAGAGAAACCGCCTGCAACAGCATCTGTAAGTTCTTCACTTAGCTCTACTTCACCTAACTCATTTAGCTTGATTTCTTCACTTTCTATATTTTCAAATTTATTGCTCATTTTATGCTCCTTTAAATTGTTGTTTCCCCTTAATGGGGTGAAGTTAGTATGAGCTTAAAAAAAGAAATAGATAACTGTAATAACTACGAGGTTTATACAATAATCTCATTTAAATGGTTTGATATTTTAGGTAGCCAAACGTTCGAAGTCGGTTTTTTTTTGTTTTTGATGTTAAATAAAATTTCAATTCTATTTTTTAATATTTTATAATCCGTTTTCTCATATAGTTTAAGTATTTTTTCTTTATTTTTATTAGTTGGGTGATTAGATTGCAAATTACAAAGAGTCATCCCGTAATTAAATTCATCTTTTATATTTTCATATTGATTCAGTGTTTTTTTTACTAATAGAGATTCAATAGATAGCTTTTTTTCCTCGATAATACATGAAGAGAAATTTAGTTTAGATAAAGAATCTAAGGGGGTCTTTTCCATATTTGAAATTAAGTGTTTCATTACTGTTTCAGCTTTAACTGCTAGCCCCATAGATTTGAAAGCTTCATATAAACGATAGCTATATACGCCACTTTTTATACACGTACTTTTATTTATTTGACGCCAGCAAAGTTGCATTGCGTTTTCAAATCTTTCTAAGCTGATTAGGGCTACAATTTCAGCTTCTATATATAAATTTTTTTCCCTGTAATATTGCGGTATCGTTTCTTTAAGTTTAAGAACTTCATTATATTTTGATTTTAAGAGGTAATGTTTTAAAGTTTCATCGAGTGTAGCTACATACAATGTATTCCATTGCTCACCTAGTATTTCTTTGTTTACACTTATAGGCCCTAGTTTTGCTTTGCCTGTATTATCTAGAATAGCGGCTTCACCCATCAGCTTTAGGAATGCTGAGTGTTTATTTGTCAGTTTATAAAGACGTAATAAGTTGATTGTGGGATCTATTAAGTTGATAAGATTTTGATTGTTTTTATCCTGTAAAAATTTATCTGACCAATAAGTTATTACTCTGTGTAAAAACAATTCACTTTCTTGTGTTTTTCCTTGGTAGGCTAAAATAAGAGGATAGGCATTAAACAACCAATGTAGGGTTTTGTTGGAGCTTGAGTTTTGATTAAGAACATCCCTATCAAACGCAAGGCACATTTCTTCACACCAGTCTTCGAGGTTCGATAAAGAGATTAGAGCTCTTTTTTCACCCAAACGCTTCAGTTTTGGTTTATACGGCTTGCAAGTTTCAGTATTCATTAACTGATGCCTTCTTGGCTTGTCGTGGTTGTAGATTTCTCATCATTATCACTCACGTGACAATAAACTTCTTCAGGGCTTATAAATCCTCCAACAAACGCATCAAGTAACTCAAGATTGGTGATTTCTATTAATCCATCATTTGTTCTGTGGGCTGCTATGGCATGTTCTTCATTTTTTATGCTGTTCTGCATTGCTTGTACCTTATAATGTTGGGGTTAAAATTGAGCGTATAAGGTCGTTTTTTTTTTGCAATAATTAAGCGATGATATCTACGTAACCAAAATGTAACTTTCATTTAAATCAATGCATTAAACTTTATGGTAATTACTATTGCAGTACGTTATTATAATGAACGTTAAGGGACTGTTAAGGTTTGTAAGTGGCAAATGCTATGTTGATTAAATTTGGTGAGTACTGTTTGGACACTGAAGAGATGTCTATTCAAATTAATGAGCAGTTAGTTGTACTTGAACCAAAAGTATTTGCCGTATTGATGTATTTTATTGAGCATCATGAGCGTTATATTTCAATGGATGAATTGCATGATAACTTATGGAAAGACCGCTGTGTTTCTGATGCCGCAGTAAGGCGAATTATAAGTAAACTTCGCATAATTTTGAATGATGATTATAAAGATCCTAAGTATCTTCAATCGCTCTCTAAACGTGGATATAAATTAATTTGTCCTGTATCAACAATTCCTTCCCCTATAGAAGAAAAACAAACAAGTATAGAAAAAACAGAGCACAAGAATGTTAAAAAAGCTAAGGTCTATTTTTACCTTATTGCAATAGCGATTCTTTTTCTTTCGTTAGCTTATCTTTTATTTAAATACAATGTCGATGAAGTTTCAGTTACTGCTAGGGTGGTAAATACTGTCGTCTCAGACAAAAAAGCCTTTGCAGCCTCCAGTGAAGGTCGATACATTGCATTCACTAGTAAATTAAGTCATGAAAAGAATTATCATATTTATTTAAAAGACCAGAAAACAGAGACTATAGAGGTGCTTGTAGATAATACAACCCTGCCTACAGGTTTGGTTTTCTCTAATGATGGGGAGCGCTTGTACTTTTCCGATAATTTAGGTGATATTGCTTTATTAAAGCAGATAGATCTAACAAATAAAGCGCATGGAGTAGGTACGTTAGTAGCTGATTTTTATTTCATCACAGATGTGTTTATCGACAAAAATGAAAATGACGTAATTTATTTTTCTGGGCAAAAAGATCAGCAAAGTGCATTACTTATCTATAAATTCAACTCTGAAAAAGGCTTGCTTGAAGAGATTACTTCTGTTCCTCAAAAAGGATTTCATGATAGTCGTGCGGATATTTCTCCAGACTCTGGTAAGTTGGTTGTACTGCGAATTTATTTGGGTAGTAAGCGTAATTCTATTCGAGTACACGATTTAAAGACTGGCAGAACTCTTTTTCACCATGATCAAAATGCAACTATCTATGATGTTCATTGGCTTGATGATGAGCATATCATTTTATTAGATGATAAAAAGCTAGCTAAAATAAATGTTAAAACAGGTGATTCAAATATTATTATCGATAAAAACAAAGGCCTTATCGCATTAGAACGAGTAACCCCAAATACACTATTAGCTATCAGAGATAATGATATTATCAATACTCTGATAGAGAAAAAGCTGCCATTAAGTGATTTTAAAAATGTTGAAATGATTCAAAAAAAACAACCTGAGCAAGATAGTAGCATTATTGCGTATCAACCTTTAGGTAACAAAATCTGGACGGTAATAAATGAGGGAGGTGTTAGCTCCTTAATTTTTTATGAAAAAAGTAAGGTTACGAAAAAAGCAACACTAATGAGCACTGAAAACCCACTAGAGTTGCTCGGCGCCTCTCTGTCTGGACAATATGTATTATTAAAGCTTCAAGACCGCATAACAATTCTTAATACGTTTGATAATAGCCTGACATACCTCTCTAAGGCTGATGAGTTGATTGGCGATGTTACTCTTTCATTAAATGAAAAATCCATTCTATATACGCGAAAAAGTAATGGTGAATGGCAAGTATTTGAGTATGTTATTGAAGAAAAAACTAAAAACCTTATCTTTAAAGGTTACCGCTTTATTCGACAATTTGAAGGGGGATATGTATTAGGTGATAATACGGGGAGGTTATCACGGTTTGATGCGAATGAAGAAACGATGACTCCAATGCCGGTAAGCATGTCCACTGAGACAAACACGAATTGGGCTGTAATAAACGGTAAAGTATTATGGAGTAATCATAATTTGATAAATACAACCTTCTATGAAATAGACTTAAATGATGTGGATACTTCTAGCCTAAAGTCAAAAACGTTTGACTTTAGTGTGATTAGACCAAGGTTTTATGTGGACAAGGTGAATGGTTTAATTATCGTTGAAAGTTTAGGTGGTAGAACTAGTGAAATTATTTCCATTAACATTCAATAGGTTATATTTTGTTTTTGTAAAGTTATAGAAAAGTTATCTCATTATTATTGATAAAATCTATCGTGTAGCTCAAATTTAATGTGAACAATATAACTACAACATGAATTAGGGGCTACACCACGATGAATAATATATATAAGGCATCATTTATCTATACAGCTATTTTTACTTTCTTAACAGTAATATATTCCGCTGACTCGTACATAGGTATTAACACTCAAATTATTGGTAATGACTCGCCAAGTTCTTCTTGTGTCGTATTTCCTATACTCTGTAAAGATGAGTCTAAATCGAGTTTTGCATATGATAAATATGAATGAACTACATTCTAGAATTGAGCTTATAAACTCAATACATAGCTTTAATGGTTTTTTTGAAGATATAAAAAATTGTTATAGCTATGTTCAAGCAGGGTTTATTATTTTTGATTTCTCTGATTTATTTAAGTTTAATACTCATTATTTCGGTGAACTTGATGACTCTTTTTTGAATGATGTTCATTCCCGTAAGGGGTTGCTTCATTATTGCTTAAATGAAACAAGAGCAATTCAGCTTAGTGAGTTAATTGGCAGCTTTGAGTCGGTATTAATAATTCCTACGGGTTTACATAAAAATAAATTTGCTTGTCTAGTGTTGGAATTGTCAAATTTAGGCGCTGAACCTCGTAAAGTGAAAATGCTAGGGGATTATTGGCGAATTTTTTTAGTTGAAATATTTGAAGCTTATCGACGCTCAACAAATCTTGAGGCTGTAAAAATTACGCGACGTGAAAAAGAATGTATTCGTTGGGCTTCTATTGGAAAGACCTCTTGGGAGATCAGCCAAATACTCAGCATTAGCCAAAGAACCGTTGATTTCCATTTAACAAATTGTATTAGAAAGACAAACAGTACAAACCGACAGCATGCCATTGTTAAATGTATTTTGAGTGGAGAATTGCTAAATCCTCAATAAAATTTCCCTGACCAATTAAAAGCGCATATTGCGCTTTTTTTGATCTACACCTTGCCATTTTTATAGTTTCGTTTAAAATCCCATAACTTTCGAAACGAAACTTAAATGGTTTGCTTAATGACTAAACGAAACACCCAGCAACGTCGTCACCTTATTCTTACTCAAGTTAATGAGTTAGGTGAAGTAGCCGTAGATATTTTAGCTGAGCAGTTTCAAACCTCTGAAGTAACCATTCGTAAAGACTTAACAGCGCTTGAAAAAAGCGGACTATTACTGCGCCGCTATGGTGGCGCGATAGCATTGCCGCAAGAAATTGTAAGCGATGATATTGATTCAAAACGTAAAGTGGCGATTGCAAAAGCCGCAGCAGCACTAATCAAAGATCATAACCGCATTATTATCGACAGTGGTCGTACTACAGCAGCAATGATCCCTGAACTGGGTAATAAGCGCGGTTTAGTGGTGATGACTAATGCAATTAAAGTGGCTAATCGCTTATTAGCGCTGGAAAACGAGCCAACACTTTTGATGACCGGTGGTACGTGGGACCCGCATTCTGAGTCGTTTCAGGGGCAAGTTGCTGAGGGGGTTTTACGTTCTTATGATTTTGATCAGCTATTTATTGGTGCTGATGGCATTGATGTTGAGCGCGGTACCACTACCTTTAATGAACTTGTAGGCCTAAGCCAAGTTATGGCGGGCGCTGCTCGTGAAGTTATAGTGCTGGTGGAGTCAGAAAAAATCGGCCGAAAAATCCCTAATTTAGAATTACCTTGGCAGCAAGTGACTACGCTTATCACCGACAGCAACTTAGCACTCGATACTCGCCAAGCAATACAAGCGTGTGGTGTGCAGTTGATCTGCGCTGAGCTATAAATTTACAAATTCGTGTTTATTACAGGCCGACAACACCTGTGATGTTCATTTAAATATTAAACAACACATACAAACCCAAAGTTGACGCTTTGGCATGTGCAAAAGGAGAAATTATGTGTGGAATAGTTGGGGCAGTTGCAGAACGCCCAGTAAATAAAATTTTAGTTGAAGGCCTTAAGCGTCTTGAATACCGTGGTTACGACTCAGCTGGTGTGGCACTTTTAGATGGTAATACACTTAATACTGTAAAAGCAGTGGGTAAAGTAGTAAACCTTGAAAACGCGCTTGATGAAGCTGGCGTAAAAGGGACTACCGGTATTGCACACACTCGCTGGGCAACTCACGGCGGCGTGACGAAAGCAAACGCGCACCCGCATATTTCAAACAGCGAAATTGCCTTAGTGCACAATGGTATTATTGAAAACCACGCCAGCTTACGTGAAGCGCTGAAAGGCGATGGTTACGAGTTTTTATCAGATACCGACACCGAAGTAATGGTGCATTTAATTCATCAACTTCGCCAGCAGCACACCACTTTATTAGCCTCAGTTCAAGCAGCTGTTAAACAGTTTGAAGGTGCATTTGGAACAGTTGTATTTGATAAAGCGAATGATAACGAAATTATTGTAGCGCGCTCAGGCAGCCCGTTAGTTATTGGTTTAGGCCTTGGTGAAAACTTTATTGCTTCTGATCAACTTGCATTATTACCAGTAACTCGTACCTTTATCTACCTTGAAGAAGGTGATGTAGCGCGTATCACCCGTAACAGTGTGGAAATTTTTGATGTAGACGGCAATGCCGTTGAACGTGAAGTCATTGAATCAAACATCACACAAGATGCATCAGGTAAAGGTGAATACCGTCACTACATGCTTAAAGAGATTTACGAACAGCCACTTGCTGTACGTAACACCCTTGAAGGACGTTTAAACGACGACCGCGTAGCGATTGATGCCTTTGGTGAAAGCGCTCAGCAAATATTTAAAGACGTAAAACACGTACAAATTATTGCCTGTGGTACGTCTTACCACTCAGGTATGGTTGCCCGCTACTGGCTTGAGCAATTTGCAGGTGTTAGCTGTAACGTAGAAATTGCCTCTGAGTTCCGTTACCGTCAGTCGTTTGTACACGAAAATAGCCTGCTAGTAACTATTTCTCAATCGGGTGAAACGGCTGATACTTTAGCTGCGCTTCGTTTAGCTAAAGAGCAAGGCTATATGGGGTCAATGACTATTTGTAACGTACCAGGCTCATCGCTAGTACGCGAATCAGACCTTGCCTTTATGACCAAAGCCGGTGCTGAAATTGGTGTAGCCTCTACTAAAGCATTTACTACACAGCTTGTTGGTTTGTTAATGCTTACTGCGTCTATTGCGCAAGAGAAAGGCTTAGATCAAAGTACGATTGTTAACGCTATTAAATTGCTTCCAGCTAAATTAGAAGAAACGCTACTATTGGCTGATGGCATTGCAGACCTTGCAGAAGAGTTTGCTGATAAACACCACTCACTGTTTTTAGGTCGCGGGTCGCAATACCCAATCGCAATGGAAGGCGCACTTAAGCTTAAAGAGATTTCATACATTCACGCAGAAGCCTATGCAGCAGGTGAGCTTAAACATGGTCCATTAGCATTGATTGACGCAGACATGCCAATTATTGTTGTAGCACCAAACAACGAATTGCTTGAAAAGCTTAAATCAAACGTAGAAGAAGTCCGTGCTCGCGGCGGCATCATCTATGTATTCGCTGATAAAGACTCACACTTTGAGTCAGACGAAACCATGCGTGTGATCAACGTAAATCATGTTGATGACGTGATAGCGCCAGTTGTATATACAATCCCACTACAGTTACTTTCGTACTACGTAGCGGTCATTAAAGGCACCGACGTTGACCAACCTCGTAATCTAGCAAAATCGGTTACGGTTGAGTAAAATCAATGGGTTGGTCGTTATTGTGTAGATTCTGAATAAAGTTAGAAATATACTAAATTAACACTTTCTTAAAACGGCCATGAAACTGGCCGTTTCACTACTTTATTGATATTTGATATTCGTATATTTCTCCTATACCTACAGACCTACCTTGTTTCTTTTTAGGAAAGTCATAAATAGCACCAACTTGCTTTTGTCTGGTGTTTTTTGGAACATTATTTATCAAAAAGATAGCAGCAGCTAAAGCTGCTGGTTTAGTTCCCATCGAAGCAATTACCATCCTATCATACCCCTTGTGGAGAGCTTCTAGAACTTTGTTTAACTCATATGGATTTGTAGCGGGATAGGAATGTAGTCTAGTTTTAATTGATTCAAAATGGTCTAGATGACGTAATATTGAACGATTTTCCCAGCCGGGATTAAATGCTGGAATTCCTATCATTGCATGCATATTGCTAAACGAGGCGCCATCATCCTCTTCCAGTGCCTGCCCTAAGCGGTGATTTTCAAATCCTAATATGGCTACTAAATGGGATTTCATTTGCTCTTGGCTATTTAATGCGAATAAAGGCAATCCAACAAATTTTTGATTCGACTCACTGAGTAAAAACTCCGAAGTTTCTTTGATATGAGAAGGAGAATCCGAATATTCGTCTGGCTCTATATATGAAATTGCTATTTCAGTAACGTTTTGCTGTTTACTTAAAGCATCAATTAAATAAAGTATTTCACTAAAATCTAATGACGTAGCTTCTATTAAGATCGCTGGTGATTCACAATTACTTATTAAACTATTTAAAAATGTTCCAAGCTCAAGTAGTCGTATATCTTTATTTCCAATAGATAAGCTGTATTTATCGATAGCAATACTTACTTCTAACACCTTGCTTTTATTTGAATGCTTTTCGATCTCATCGGCTATTTGAGTTGTTCTGTCATCTATTGGACTACCCTTAAAAATTAAGTTGTAGACTTTATCTTGTTGAAAGTAATCAGCAATAGAATTGAGTTGTTTTATTTTTTTTATAGTTACCATGACAAGTTATACTGAGAATTAATTTCAATTGCCGATTCATCGACTTCGGATTCATTAACATTCAACTTCTTTCTATATAATTCGTATAAGTCATTAAACTTCTCATCACTTTCTAGAAATATGGTTTTTAGTTGATAAGGGGATAATTTAATTTTTCGTTTCTTCCTGTAGCTAATACCAAAGTGACAAGATAAAACTGGGTGTAAAAGATAATCTATATGTTCAATATCTGTATCAGTTTTATTTTTTGTACTCTTATTGGCTATCAATACTGACCAAACAAGTGCTTCATTAAGAAGTTTTTGGACTTCTCCATCTAGTAATGAAACATCGGTAGTTTCAATGGAAAAGTGGTTTACCTCAGGCTCACTTTGAGATTTTCTTTTTTGATGCAAAGAAAAAATAATCCCTAATCTATGAGCAATTTTCTGAAGGTGTTTACCGTATGAGCCTGAATTTACAATTTTGCCTAATTGATTTGTACTAGTGACTAAGGTAGCTTTTGATTGAATTTGAACAGGTACCGGCTCAAAATCAATATTTCCACGTCCTTGAATGGATTCAACTTTAATAAGTGATTGGAAACATAACTCTAGAAAGTGTCTTAAGTTTCCCTTCGACATCAATATAAAAGAGGAAAAACCAGCGTAAACAGGACAAATTTTTTGAGGGACTGCGTTGTATAGGTATATTAATACTCCAACTAGATTGTTTTGTATCCAATTCTGATATTTGGCATTTTGACCTTTGCTTATAAGTAAATCGAATTCTTTCTTGAGGTCTTTTGGATTTATCCTGGTTCTGTGTAACAAAGCGCCATTTACTAATGATGCTTCAGGGAATTTATGGTTAATGAAATCATCTGCTTGAAGACTTTCTTCTTGTTTACTTACTAATCCTTCTTTTATTAACGAAGAAACCAACTTGTTTTTGAGTGCTCTATCATTCAATACTTCTATAGAAATATTAGAATGAGAGTCACTAGGAAATAACTTTCCAACAGCTTCTTTTATTTGTTTTTGATATTTAGCATCTTTTCTTATCTCTAAAGAAGATAAATCTGAATAAGCCTGAATCAAATCTTCAAATTCTGAAATATTCAAACTTTCGAATAATTTCAGTAATAGTAGTTCAGAAGCAAGTACCTCGAAATTCTTTGGGTTGTCAGGATCGAAATACAGCTGCTCTACATCGATCAACCTGTAGTCGTCTCTTTCTTCTAGCTTCTCTTGGCTTACTGTAGAGTATGAAACATCTGCAAATTTTTTATATGCGATACTAAAAAGCAAAGGCTTTTCGCCATGCTTTAACCAAGTGTTAATAATTCTTTGTTGAGGCTCTGTTAAATTTTCAAATTCGTCGATAAATATGTGAAATATAGAGTTTCCGAAGTCACTTATATTTTGCTGCAACTTGGAGACTAGTAACAATACTGTTTGCTTTAAATCTAAATTAAATGGTGGAATTTCAGTAGATGGAAGCCTAATCCAATTGCTTAGTTCGAAAAGTACTTCTTGAAAGTCGTCTTCACATTCTATTAGTGGCTTTTCTTCAATACTTAAGGCTTTTTGTATGGAGCTAGGTAAAAGAAAGCTGCTAAGAGCGTCCTTGAGAGGTACATTTTTGATATTGCTATTACATATGTTCTGAAAAAGTTTCGAAAATTCAATCAATACGGTCGCTGAAATAAAACTATTAAAACCACCTTCCCAGTACTTACCCAGCCATTCTGCCTTTATATTTTGAGTGAAAGTTGTATCAGGTCTCCAATGAATTCCAATGAAATCAAGAGCATCACTATCAATAATATCTCTTCTAGGGCTGAATGCAGTGGCATGACAATGATATTTTAAAAACATTGTCTTTCCTGTGCCTCTGCCACCAACAATTACCGCTGCTTTCTTCTTTTCTCTTAGCGATATTTTCCTAAAATCAAGTGGTAAGACGAATTGCCCCCATAAATCTTCAGGCAATTCTTCAGCTCTATTTTTAGCAAAAACTTCTAATATAGATTGATCTTGATTACTCATCTTTTAGCCAACCTTGTCCAATTTTCGTCTCCATACCAAATAGCTGAAATATTATTATTTGGTGTTGAGTCTTTGAATAAATATGTCAAAGCCAATTCTCCTTTACCTAAGTAATTATCAGAGTCTATTTTGAACTGACGGTTATCACACAGCGTTTTGAAGAAAGACAGGAATTCTATATGCTGAGTGGCATTGCCAATTTCAAGCAATTTGTTTTTAGCTGAAAATAAGCTATGTAGCTCAGTTAAAATCTCAATGGGTTTTATATCAATATTTGGATATGATTTTTGAATTCGTTCGATTCCACTCTTATGGGCAGCTAGGGGGCAGTAGAGGATGTTGTAGCCCAATTGATTAACATTGTATTTCTTTACAAATGTCTCGAATTGTTCTCCAGTGCCAATAACGTCATCAAAAATGATTAACGTATTTATCTTTGGGTTTTTCACCATCTGGCTAAGACTTTGACAACCAACCCCCAAATCACTATCAAAGAAATGCCTTTTCAGCTCCCTAAAAATTGTAGCTCCACTTTTAGCTGGTTTGTTATCAATAGCCTCAACAGTTGTAAACCTAAATGGTAATACACCTCTTGAACCTGATTGATTTAATAATCTTAACCATGAGTCGATAGACTCAATTTCATAAATACCTTTTTCTTCCAAATAATTTGGGATGATGATATGAAAAAGCTGTGCTCCAAATGTTTTAATTGCTGAAGAATTTCTGTAGATAAGTGAATTTAATAATACAGCGGCAAAGTACTTTTCTTCTTCACTTAAGAAATTATTTATCCATGCTGATAGTTCATGTTCCTCTATATTATCCCAATAATTATATTCAATGAGCTTTTTCGAAGCTTCAAAGATACGCTCAGAGATAATGCCACAATCATCGGGAAGTTTAACAGTCATAATATAATCGGGAGTCCCTTTAAATCGGCTAATGTTATATGTCTTGCACCAACTCCCTTAGAGATTGATTGCAGCCAACTTCGACCAAAGTTTGAATTTAACGTATTTAAAACAGAGTGTTGATGCTGCTTTTCGATTCGTATTAGTATTGTGCAATCTGAAATAAGAAAAGCCCCAGTTTTTACAAAGCCAATTTTTCCTAGCGCCCTTGTACCAACTCTAGACACTACAATATCTCCAGTTTTTGCGTCATTGCACAAACTAGAAATGTTCTTATTACGAAACTCTGTATAGTTGTTATTAAGATGTGTTGTGTGAATATATGGTTTGTTTTGACTTCTTAACTGCTTATGAGTCCACCTCCCCCGAAGCAATTGAGCGCCTAAATCTTCTAAACTACAACTTTTAATGCTAGCTGCCTTATTCCAATAAGAATAATCCGCTCGATTAATGAACTGCTCTTTACTTATATATATTTGCTGAGATTGGTTTTCGTAATGTTTAAGTTTTACTTTATAGTTATTTTTTAATACTTTGTTTTTTACAGTAAGGATGTGAGTGTGGGCCTCTGTGCCCTCAAACTTCTTATTTCCCAATTGTACAATGCTGATTATATTGTACTGACTAATTAAAATTTCTCTGAATTTTCTAAATCTATTATTAGTCAACAGGCTGTCAGGAATTATATAACTGATAACCCCACCCACTTTAACTAACTGGATCCCTATTATTAAAAATAATAATGCCGAAGGAATCTTTTGGTAATTCAGATCTAAACCAAATTTACTAAAAATATTTTTAATATAATTAGTCTGCTCAATATTATTAAATGGAGGATTTCCAAGTACTAAGTCAAATCTACTTGTGCTAAGAATCTTCCCTAATTGAGAGGTGGATGAGTCTAGATGATGGCAATGTATAGTAGTGTTTGAGTGCTGATTTGTAATATTACTTTCATCTATATCACACCCGACCAATTTAGCACCTTCATATATTTTACTAGCGGAATGCAACAATGAGCCTTCTCCCATACACAAATCGATAATAGTGTTAGGCGACATAGGAGGCAGGTTTTTGATTAAAAAGTCTCCAATATTTTCACAGGTATAATATTGAGCCAAAAGCTTTTTTTTGTTCATATGTGGCTGCTCAATTTGGTTACTTGTCATCTCTTTTAAACACTTTTGATAGAGGCGAGAGTGATGATATCACACGAATTTGAAAAATAGACTAGCACTCTCAGGGCTATTACTTATTCCACATCTCACATCGAAAGTAAACTATACACATAATTTCATAACTATTGGAGGTAAAAAAGTCTATCAAACAGCACTCGCAACAACATAAATGTTGTTTTTTCATCACAAAGTGTTAACTAGGTAAAGTATTAATTAGACATCCATCTTAATGTATTGATTAAATAATCAACAGTAGAGGGCTGTTGATAACTATCATGCTTGGGCTACAACTCATTCGCTCAGGATTTGTTAAAGTTAGAACTGATCTATCATTGAAATATATAAGTTTAAGACATGTAGTATGGAGTCGTGTCTTTTTTGCCTTTAATCGAATAGGATTTCAATCACTGCAATTTTGCTTATTTTAATGAAAGCCATAACTAAAGCATCAAACTAAAGCGTTTTAGTTTTGATACAAAGCTTGGTAGTTTTTGTCTTTGTAAACAGGCTAAAAACTCTTCTTGCGTCATGGGTGGCTTTTTCAATGAACTTCGCTGTTGTTGGGCGGCTTTTACGCATGCGCTACTGTCTAGTTCGAACATATCACATAAAAATTCATCGGGGTGGATCGCTGTTAAACCGAGCTGCTCAAGTTCTTGTGTTGGGAAATCTTTTAAATTAAAAGTAATAATCGATTCTGCTTGGCCTTTAATGGCTGCTGCAACTACATGTCTATCATCTTGGTCGGGTAAGCATAGTCCGTTAATTAAAGGCTCATAGCCTTCAACTAAACAATCAGGAACGTTAGCATTCATGAGCGTTTTGATTCTTTCAAGTGCTTTATGCTCAATACTTGGGTTGTTCTTAAGTAGGTTACGAGTCCATTCATCATGTATTTGCTCTGTCCATCGAGCTCGGAATAAACCTGTATTGGCTAAATACATCAAATAGCTACGAAGTGGTGCAGGGTACATAACACATGCATCTAAGATTACCGTATATGATGACATTAATAGCCCATATCCATTTCTTGATCTAAAGCTGATAATTCAGCAAGTGATGCTAAACGTTGCTCTTCTAAGCACTGTTTATATTGCATAAGATCGGCAAAAGCGACTTTCCTTCGATTCCCCGTGCGAGTAAATGGGATTTCTTGTGAATCAAGGAGTTTTATAAATGTTGGGCGTGACATATTCAGCATATCAGCACCTTCTTGCGTTGTTAGCTCAGCATGAATAGGGGTGATGCTAACGGAGTTACCTTGCCCTAATTGAGTAAGCACTTCGATCATCATATTTAATGCGCTTGCAGGAATCGTTACTTCATGAGATTTACCTAGTTGATCAACCACATTAATTCTTTGCGCCTCGCCATTGGCTTGTATAACAGCTGATAGCTCTTGGCTACCAAGCTTAGCGAGTGCTATTTCTTCAGCGCTGGGTAATTTAGTAGCTGTGTTCATTTTTTCTCTCTTACATTGACGAGTACAAATTGTACAATGCAGTAAGTATCCGAAATATTCGCAATAAAGTCAACATTCGAAATATTCGAAAACAAAACTAAAGACGATAAACAGTACCAACCTGCTTGCAACTTGTAGCTCGAAACTTCTAGCCATTACTTAAAATACCTAGTTCTCATTTCACAATTAATAAAAGGCAATTAATGCGCTTTTTTTATGCTTAAAACTCTGTTAGCTTAAATAACTCATTATTCTCTAAGGGATTAGTCATGCGTTTATTTGCTGCCATTTGTTTTATTTTTAGTTCACTGAGTGCTTTTGCACAATCGGATACGAAACAGCAACGTGCTGATTACTCTGTGCATACACATACCTTTAAGTCGGCTGTTTTAAACGAACAGCGCACAGTTGTAGTTCAGTTGCCTAAAAGCTATCAATCTGAGCCAAATAAGGTATATCCAGTTATTTATCGCTTAGATGGAGCGGGTAATATACCGCTTGCTAGTGCTGTTATTGAGCGTTTACAAAATGATAATCGTGCGCCTGAGGTTATTATTGTCGCTATTGAAAACACCAATCGACTCAGAGATATGTATCCTACCGTGAACAAGGAGCCACAGGGCCCAGTTGGTGAAGGGGGCGGTGCTGCAAAGTTTTTAGCGTTCTTTGAACAAGAGCTCATTCCTTTAGTTAATAAGAATTATCGTACGCATAATTATAAAGTGATTTCTGGCGCATCTGCGGGTGGTGTATTTGCGTTATATGCGTTGCAGGCCAAATCTGAGTTATTCCAAGCGCATATTGCTTATAGCCCTGCAGTTTGGTGGAACTATGGCGCATCGGTAAAAAGCACAAAGTCGTTTATAGCTAAAACGAAAGAGCTTAACAGTTACGTTTACATCAATATTGGCGAAGAAGCCGGCATCATGCGCGAAAGGTACGATGAATTGCAGCAAGCTATACAATCGCATAAAGTGCAGGGGCTACGCTTCTTTAGTGATGCGTTTGATGGTGTGTCGCATAACCTGACTTCCGTTGCTGGGGCATTTAATGCCTATCACAACTTATTTTTACCTAAACAAATGCCAATCAGTGCTTTAACTGACGATGTAGCGTCTATTGATGCTTATTATCAAAACTTATCTCAACAATGGGGTGAGCAGATATCGCCCCCAGATCGCGCTGTTAGATCACTCGGTTATAACTTAACGGGCAGCAAGCAGTTTACCCGTGCTATTGAGGTGTTTAAGTACAATATAAAAAACCACCCCAAATCAGTCGATGCGCTTTCAGCTTTATCTTATGGCTATGAAATACAAGGTGATACTCGCCAAGCTCTTGAAAAGGTGGAATCTGCTTTAGCGATTGCAGACGGCTCATACCCTTATGTAGATTACTTACAAGATACACGCATTCGGCTAGAAGCTCAGCTTAATAAAAACCTGTAATACAAGCAGGTACTTAATTTTTCGATATTTTATCGATAAAAAGTCCTATTATGCATCCAGTAGTTCTAAATGATTTTTTAAATTTTCAACGTTAAGTTATGAGCTAAGCTATCGCGACGATATTTACTCGGGGTCTGATTAAATAATTTCTTAAATGCGTAAATGTAAGCTGAATCAGAGGTATAGCCTAACTCTAATGCAATATCTTGAATCGACCTCTTTGAATCCAAAAGTTGTAAAGATAAAACGAGTCTTATATTTTGCCGCCACAATGAGAAAGATTGATTAAATTCTTTTGCGCAAACTCTCGATAAAGTGCGTTCTGATGCCCCTACTTTTTTAGCCCATTCTTTTAGCGTGAATGACAAATCAGGTTGTTGCTTGAGTTGTTTGAAAATTGCTAGCAGGCGTTTATCGGTTGGCAGTAATAAGGGGATGTCATAACTATTAGCCATGACAGTTTGATCTCTGAGCACGAGTAATAAATGAGTAATATTAGATTCTGATTGTTGGCTCATTTCATTTTCAAACAAGAGCAATATGAGCTGTTTAATGAATGGCGTTACAAGGCAAGATTTAGCTTCACTTGCATACTCCACCCATACATCAGGATTAAGATAAACGGCTAAAAATTCAGTATTTGTAACTGCTACAGATTTATGAGACGTGTTTGCGGGTATGTATAGCATTGCATTATGAGGCACGATTATGCTTTTACCACCAATGCTTGATTGTAGTAAACCTTTAAATGGGAACACTATTTGATGCCATGGGTGTGAGTGAAAATCATCAACGTAACCAGCAGGCATATGAATTGTTTTTGTTATTAGCTGTTTATGAGTATAACTTTGGATTAGCTCGTTAGCTTGCATGGTGGCGGTTTATCGATGTTTTGTGTCTGTTAGTATAAAACGCATAGCTCTGATTTGGTATATCATCGTGAGCCTCTGTTATTTAAAAGGCAAAAAAATGCATATTCACTTTATTATCCATGAGTATTTTGAAGCGCCAGGTGCATACGAAACTTGGGCTAGAATGCAGGGTTATACTATTAGTTATTCTAAGGTGTATGAAGGTAGCCCTCTGTTAGATGCGATTAAAGATATTGATATTTTAATTGTAATGGGTGGCCCTCAAAGTCC
Organism: Pseudoalteromonas sp. SR45-6; assembly: GCF_014163545.1. Classification (NCBI taxonomy): domain Bacteria; kingdom Pseudomonadati; phylum Pseudomonadota; class Gammaproteobacteria; order Alteromonadales; family Pseudoalteromonadaceae; genus Pseudoalteromonas; species Pseudoalteromonas sp. SR45-6. Next base: position 17,194 of record NZ_JACJDM010000028.1, on the reverse strand, counting down.
TAATACAACAATTGAACAATGCCCTTATTTTGATGCAAAAGGTGAGCAAGCCCTAATCTTAAAAGCGATTGCTGCTGGGAAAATTGTACTTGGCGTTTGTTTAGGGGCTCAGTTGATTGGTGAAGCATTAGGTGCTCATTATGAACATAGTCCTGAGCGTGAGATTGGTAAATTTCCAATTACTTTAACACCAGCAGGTTTAGTGCACCCCTTGTTTGAGCACTTCGATAAAGTGTTAGAAGTCGGTCATTGGCACAATGATATGCCGGGGCTGACACCTGATGCAAAGATCATCGCATATAGCGAGGGCTGCCCAAGGCAAATCGTTGCTTATAATGAGCGAGTATTTGGTTTTCAATGTCATATGGAGCTAACTAAAGAGGTTGTAGCCTTGCTAATTGAGCATGATGATCTTAGTGAAACTGCAAAATACCGCTTTGTTGAGGAGCCAGAAGTATTACTTGCTCATGACTATGATGCTATGAACCAAAAGATCTATTTATTTTTAGATAAATTAGTAAATACCTATTAGCTCAAAAGTATGTGCTGCGCTGCCTGTTTCTATCGTTTTTCTCTAACCTGAAGTCAGATAGAGTTACTTTAGCCGTCGTGCTATGGTTTTTATCTAGCTAAATCAATGAACAACGTCGCTTCGTTCTAACTAGTGGGTCGAATATTTTCATCAAAGCCATTTTTAAAACCACTAACCCCTACAGAGTAGCTAATAAACGTGCCAGAAATACAGGCTTTTTTCGTCATGGCTACAATGTATATATGGCGATATCTGTCTAGCAAAATGATTTAGGTGAAGTACCCAAAATAAGTCCTAAACTAATAAGTAAGTCAGCCGATACAGAAATACTTGAATGCAGAACAACTAAAAAGGAACTTTTATGACAATCAATTTTAATATTCATCAAGCGGTAAGTCTTACTACTATAAATCAGCCCAAAACGCAGATAGCCCCTCAGCAGCAAGTGACAGATACTGATGCTAAAATAGAGGCTGAGGCTGAGGCTGAGGCAGAGCCAGAAGCGATTGCTGCATTTACTGGCGAAGCACAAAAAAGCTCACCCTATAGTGCGCTGCTTAATCCTGAAGGCTTTGATTTTAGTAATATGTCGATCAATGAATTTAAAGGGATAGTCGATGCGGTGAGAAAACTTGAGTCGGATACACAAAGAGCAAGCGGTAACACAGAAAGCCTCAGAGGAACATTTTGGGGGGATGTTATGGATGTAAAGGGCTCTCTTGAAGGGATCAACTTCCAGAACAGAGGTTTTTCTTCAAGTGATAAAATCGATATAACAGCATTTTTTGAACTTGGTGTTAAGGAAGCACAACAAATGCGAAAAGAGCACCCTCGCTCTTTTAGTAAAGTTGTTGGATATGCGCGGTCTTCTTTGTCAACGGTAGAAAAATTAACCTCAGAATCTTTTATTAAAGAATATCAAGCAAAGGCCGTTGAGTTCTTAAAAAGCCAAGATACCCCATTGATAAAAACGCAGGCCTAGCATTGGTGTGAGCTTGTATGTCTTATTTTAAAGTAAATTAGCAAAAATGAACCGGGATCAACCAAAGCCGGCAGTTGTAAAAGAGGCATACTTTGGATACGTCGCAGCTCAACTATTGACCGAAAAAAGATATTTAGCTAGAATCCGCACTATTCAATTTTATAGTTATCTGTAATGTTTTACATCTTATTCAAGAACTTTGTCAGGAGGCTTTGCTCCGCGCACTATCACGATGAAGTGTTGCTCGGAGCTTGATGTTTTCTGAATCTTCATCAGGTATAACGTGATCCCTCTAAAATAAGGGAGGGGTAGTTGTATCTGATCATTACAGAAAAAGGCCGACGATGAACTTCATCGTCGGCCTTTTTTGTTTTTGATGGTTAGAAAAAATCATAAACAAAGTTTCGATGATTCTTGAAACGAGGGGCCGGTATGTCATATACCGCCCCTCGTTTTTTTGGTGTAAAAACAATGAGTTTATTAAATTTAAAAAGTGTTACTTACCACATTGGTGATAAAGCTTTATATCAAAATGCTGAGTTTACTCTTTTAGCTGGTGAGCATGTTGGTGTAACCGGTGCAAATGGTGTAGGTAAAAGCACCCTACTTAAACTGCTTCAAGCAGAGTTATTACCTGATGAGGGCGATATTATTTGGCAACCTGCAATTAAAATTGGCTATCTTGATCAGCATGCTCAAATGAATGATTTGCTCTCGGTATATGATTATTTTCGAACAGCATTTTCTGAGCTGTATTTACTCGAAGCGCAAATGTTAGATATTTATGCTTGCTCAAAAAAAAGTACTCAGCAAAGCCAGCTTAATCGAGCTGCAATGATCCAGACAAAGTTAGAAAGTCAGTCATTTTATGTGATCGATAATAAAATTAATGCTATGGCTGAAGGGCTCGGGATCACGGCATTTGGAATGCAGACTCAACTTGCTAAATTAAGTGGTGGACAGCGTCATAAGGTGATGTTGGCGAGGATATTATTACTTTTACCTGATGTGCTTTTGTTGGATGAGCCTACTAACTATTTAGATGTTATACATATTAAGTGGCTAACAGAGTACTTAAATGAGTTTGAAGGTGCGTTTATGGTGGTTTCACACGATCAAGCCTTCTTGAATAGTATCGCAACTAATATATGCGATATAGATAGACAAACTATCCGAAAATACAAAGGTAATGTGGCAAAGTCTATGGCTCAGAAAGCCAATGATGATGCGGCTTATATTAAGCAATACCAAGCTCAAAAAAAGCATATCGATAAGTTGGAGCTGTTCATTGCAAAAAATGGAGCTGGAGTGAATGCCAGCATTGCTAATGGGCGCAAAAAACAACTAACACGTATCGAACGGCTGGTGCCTCCTAAGCAAAATAAGCCAATAACGTTTATGTTTAGAAGCTCAACCTCTAATGCGCAAGAGATGCTTAAAACATTGGATCTGGTAATTGGTTACTCTAGGCCATTATTGCCAGCGATTTCTCTTACTATTATGCGTGGCGAAAAAGTGGTGATTACAGGTTTTAATGGTATTGGTAAATCAACGTTATTAAAAACCTTAGTCGGAGAATTAGCACCATTATCGGGAGTGATTGCATTATCACCTGTTTTGCAGTTGGGTTATTTTGAGCAAGAGTTGTATTGGTCTTATCCTGAAGCGACACCGGTAAATTTGCTCAAATCGGTGTGCGATGGGTTGGATGATAAGACCGCAAGAGAGCAGCTTGCGCGTTTTGGTGTGGCGGGGAAATTAGCAATACAGCCCATTGAATCGCTAAGTGGTGGTGAGCAAACTAAAGTAAAGCTATGTTGTTTAGCATTAAAACCGACTAATTTATTAGTGCTTGATGAACCGACAACACATTTAGATATGGAAGTAAAAGCTGCACTTAAACAAGCCTTGATGGAATACACTGGAACAGTGATTATCGTTTCACACGAGCAGAGCTTTGTTGCTGATTGGCCAGACCGAATAGTGGACATTCAATCTATTATTAATACCCAATATGCAGAAGTAGTGAAAGGTTAAATGCTATGTTATTAAAAATATTATTATTCTTTATTGCTTTTTTAGTGGGCGCGGATGAACTGATGCTAGGGCCAATCTTGATTCCAATCGGTAACGATTTAGGAGTTGAGCCAGAGCGGGTCACTTTATTTATTACAGCTTACAGTGTGGCTTTGGCAATGGTTGCACCTGTATTGGGAGCATTATCTGATCGCCATGGTCGTTTGTGGGTGCTATTACCTGCGGCATTGCTATTTGGTGCTGCGTCGATTGCGACCGGATTAGTAGATACATTTGAATGGGGATTAACGACCCGAGTACTTACAGGGCTTGCCAGTGCAGGTATGCTACCTATTGCCTTTGCAATTGCCGCTGATTCTTCAGGTGCAGATGCTGTAAAACGGATTGCTTGGGTTCAAGCTGGCCTTACTCTGGGCATGATAGCGAGCCCTGCAGTGGGAGCTATTTTAGCTGAATGGCTTTCTTGGCGCGCTGCATTTATCGTTCTTGGAGTTTGTGCTTGGTGTGTAGCTGCTTTACTTGGAATACTAGCTGCTAACAAATTACCAGTTGAAAAGGTGAGTCCACAAAACATAAGTAAAGAGCAACCTGTTAAAATATGGGCGATTCCAGGTGCGGCAGGCGCCTTGCTTGCTATGTGCTTTGGTCTCGGTGGCGGTATTGGTTTGTTTAATCTTATTGGCCAGCACTTACGTGACAGCTTAAATGTATCAATGTGTTTAGTGGGGAGCTTATATGCCATTTTGGGGGTAATAAGTGTGATTGGCAATATGTTGATGCCCCGTTTGATGCAGCGTTTTGGCAATGGACGTCAAATAATGAGAGTTGCTTTGATTGTATGTTTGCTTGTTAGTGTCGGGTTTTATTCTTATCCCACAGAGCATTGGGCTATTCTGCTTTTGTTGTTAGCGTTTTGGTCGATGGCAGGTGGGATCGGATCGCCGGCCTTACAAAGCTATATCGCTGAATTATCGGTAACTCATCGTGGCGTATTAATGTCTATGGGAATCACCATGATGCATATTGGTGTCGCTATTTGGTCTGGAATCGCAGGGTTTGCTTACAGTTTTGGAGCAATAGGAATGGTAATTCTTGCTACCTTATTATTCGGAATGGCCATTGTCGTGTTGCGCCCTATTAGCAAAGCCCAAAAGTAAGCATGATATTCGCTGGAGTTAACATAAATAAAGATCAATAAACTTAATCCAGCTCCGCTCTAAAGGGGCTGGAATTTCAAATTACTGGCTTACAGATTTTATTTTGCAACAAAGCTTGGGAACATAGCCAAATACTTTGTTTAAAAAGATTATTCTAAACATAATAATAAAAGCGCGGGATAAATCCGAGTTTACAAAAATCACAAACCTGCTCGTAATTTGTAGCTCGAAGCGCTCAGCTGTTACCTAAACTACATTTAAATCACTAATCTCTACTTAACGGGCAATAAATACGCTAAAATTGCAGGCTATTTTTAGTAATGAGCCCGCACCTTTTATGACCTCAGCCGCAAATCCTAGTAATTTCAACGAACTTGGCCTTATCCCAGAGCTAATTGCTCGATTGTCTGATCTTGAATACACCCAGCCTACGCCGATTCAGGCAAAAGCAATTCCAAGTATTTTGGCGGGCAGTGACTTAATTGCAGGGGCGAATACCGGCTCAGGTAAAACAGCAACGTTTGCATTGCCTATATTACAAAAACTCTTTTTAGAGCAAGGTGCTAAAAAAGCTGCTAGCAAAGGTAATTTTGTAACAGGGCTGATTTTAGTGCCAACGCGAGAGCTGGCAACGCAGGTGGCTGATAGTGTTAAGTCGTATTCTGCAAATTTTAATGGCGCAATAAAAACCGTTGCGGTGTTTGGTGGGGTGTCGGTTAATACGCAAATGCAGGCATTACGTGGCGGCGCCGATATTATCGTGGCAACCCCTGGGCGGTTACTTGATTTGATTTCAAGTAATGCGATTAAGCTCGATAGAGTCAGCACCTTAGTGCTTGATGAAGCCGATCGCTTATTAAGCTTAGGCTTTACCGAAGAGTTGGCTAGTTTATTAGCGCTTATGCCTGCTAAAAAGCAAACCATGTTGTTTTCTGCGACTTTCCCAGAGCAAGTTAAGCAATTAACCCAAGAGCTGTTAACTAATCCGGTTGAAATACAAGTTCAAAACAAAGACGAAAGCACTTTAGTACAGCGTGTGTTTACCGTAAATAAAGGTGAAAAAACCACGGTTTTAGCGCATTTAATTAAACAGCAGCAATGGCGCCAAGCACTGATTTTTGTAAACGCTAAAAAAGATTGTGAGCACTTAGCCAGTAAGCTCGAAAAACGTGGCGTTAACGCGCAAGTATTCCATGGCGATAAAGGCCAAAGTGAACGTACTCGGGTAATCGAAAAGTTTAAAGATGGCGAAATAGAAATACTAATAGCCACGGATATTGCCGCCCGTGGTTTAGATATTGCCAAACTGCCAGTAGTGATTAACTTTAACTTACCGCGTAGCCCTGCTGATTACATGCACCGCATTGGCCGAAGTGGCCGTGCTGGTGAAGTAGGTTTAGCGTTATCACTGATTGATTATGAAGACTTTCATCACTTTAAAATTATCGAAAAGAAAAACAAACTACGCCTAGAGCGTGAAGAAGTAACAGGCTTTGCCGTAAACCAAGCCAACCTTGATGCCGCCGAGGCGCTTAAAAATGACAAGCCAATGGCCAAGCCTGAAGGTACTGGTAAGAAAAAGAACAGAAATAAAGCCGATGATATAGATGATGTATGGAGCGGCTGGCGAGGCAAAGGTAAGTAATGCCAAAATAGTTAAATACATAAGCATAAGTGGGTAAGCTACTGTTGCTTATGTATGGCCTTTAATTGCTGGAGTTCTTTACATCTGCTAATGCAAAAAGTTATTATTAGCGTTTATTGACGAAACATTGCATTTAAGGTGAGTAGTAGACCTTGGCTTCATTTCCTTTTCAAACCTTAGCACAAGCCGTTGAGACTTATTATGGTGAGCTTGTAAAACACATTCGCTTGCGTGCGGGTTCTGTTGACGTTGCAGAGGAAGTCGTTCAGGAAACATGGCTACGTGCTGTTAATACGCATATTGAGTTACCCAGTAACCCAAAAGCTTACTTATATCGCATGGCTAGTAATCTGCTGGTAGATCAATTTCGTCAACAACAAACAGCCCAGCAGTGGCAAGCGCAAATAGTGTCGCCTCAAGAGCAAAGGCAATGTGAGCAAGTGGCTTGCCCTTCCCCTACACATACTGATGTATTAATTTCTAAACAACAACTGGCTGTATTAGAGCAGGCCATAGCCGAATTACCAGACAAATGCCGAGAAGTATTTATACTGTATCGCAGGCAAGGACTAACAATGCGAGAAATATCGCAGATATTGGGTATCAGTATTAAAACGGTTGAAAAGCACATTGCAAAAGCTATGGTTCATTGTCGTCAATGCTTGCGAGAGGCGGGGCGACAGGTTTGAGTTTTTTTATTTATTCACCCATTTTAACGATTTTTAACTACGCATTTATCAAGTTGGTCAACCAAGTAAAAGTTATTTTTATAATAAACTTTCTGATTGGTATTTGCTTTTTGTTAAGTTGTATTTTTGTAAGGCTTAATCAGTATGGTTGAGATGGCAAGTAAGTATACAGCTGAGATACCGGAGGCTATCTTAGAGCAAGCTTCAGTATGGCATGCCCGCATGCACGACAGTGATCTTCAAGAATCACAAGGCTGTCAGTTAAAAGCACAGTTCAATACTTGGCTACTTGCAGACCCTTTACATCGGGTAGCATACGATGATATGAGTTCGTTATGGGATGTACTGACGCACTCGGAACTATCTGAAAACGATTTAATATTAGAGCCAACCGTTCAAAAAACCTTCATTAAGCGTGTATCACGGCCATTTTATGCAGCCGTTGCAAGTGTTGCGCTTTTTGTTGCTATAGCAGGTGTTGGTTGGCAACAAAACTGGCCGCTGCGCTTACAAAGTGACTATTACAGTAACGTTGGTGAGCAAAAAGTTGTGCAACTGGATGATAATAGCGAAATTATCCTTAATACTAATAGCGCAATTAAAGTTAATTATACCAAACAGTTACGGGAAGTGGTATTGCTTCAAGGCGAGGCTAGATTTAATGTTGCTAAAAATAGTGAACGCCCTTTTGTGGTAAATACAACACAAGGGACGGTCACTGTTACTGGCACTCAATTTAATGTTAGTTTGTATAGCGACTCAGCCACTGTCAGTCTGTTTGAAGGAAGCGTTGCACTGACGTCGAATCAAGCTAGAAAACTTAGGAAAAACTTATCTGCAAATCAACAAGCTAAGCTTTTTTCAACGGGCATTGGCGCCGTTAGTGAATTTGATGCAGCAGTGGTTAATGCTTGGCAGCGTGGGCAGCTTGTTTTTTACAGCGCTGCGCTTAGTGAGGTTGTTGCTAAACTGAATCGTTATCGTAAAGGGAAAATAATTATTACTGATGATTCAGTTAATAATTTGCAGATTAGTGGTGTGTTTTCTATTAATGACCCCGATGCTGCGTTGGAAATGATCACTGAAACCTTAGCGTTAAAACAAACTCGCCTAACTGATTATTTAGTCATGTTGCACTAAAGAACCTGAACTTCGAATAATAAATTTATCTCCGGCTTGAGAGTAAAACGAATATTAATACAATAAATTAATGTGTGAGTGAATAACTTGACTAAAGATCAGGTTAAATAAGCGTTAGTTTTTCTCCTCTTTCTTACCTTTCAAATAGCGCACACCCTAGTTAAATTCTTTCTGGCTGTAATAGCTGCATAATTTTTTTTAACCGCACTGGGGGAAAGTGTGAGTGAGATACGTCTTAATTGTAGGTGTAAATTATTCGTATTACTTTTACTAAAGGGCGCTTAATGGATTTTCGTGTTAATAAACGTATTGGGTTGTTTTCAATACTAACCTTGGCGTTCATAGCCAGTCATTCACTGCAGGCTAATACTGCAGTTAAACCGCAAGTTGAAAATACTGCTCACCAGCACGCAGCACGCTATCAATTTGATCTTGAAGCTAAAGTATTGTCAAAGGCTATTACTGATTTTTCTGCTATTACTAACGTTCAGGTTTTATACACGGGGATACCGACAGCACAGTATATGTCTGCTGAAGTTAAAGGTGATTTGACCCCAGCTCAAGCGCTTAATGTTTTATTGTCTGGCACTAATATACGTTACCGGTTTGTCACTACAAATGCGGTAACGTTAGAGAAAGTAAAGGCCAAAACTAACAGTCAGCCGTTGTCTTTAGGGCCAATAACGGTAACGACTGCTGCAGGATATTCTCAAGAAATCAAAAATTCACCGGCAAGTATTAGCGTGCTTTCAAATGATACTCTGGAAAAGCGCCCGTTTAGTTCTTTACAAGATATTACTAATGAAGTGCCAGGTGTTAACGTTGTTGGCTCAGGTGCTAATAGTGGTATATCAATTAGGGGCATGCCTAAAGGGTACACATTGGTATTGGTTGACGGAAAACGCGTTCGCTCAGAAACAGCTAACCCAAGAGAATTAAATAATGAAGATCTAGATAGCAGTTTCATACCACCGGTATCAGTTATTGACCGTGTTGAGGTTGTTCGCGGGCCAATGAGCTCGCTATATGGTAGTGATGCTATGGGTGGGGTAATTAATATTATTACCAAAAAAACGCCTGAAAAATGGGGCGGCAGCGTAGGGTATGGCTTTCAAGCGCCTGATAGTGGTGTGATGTCGAATAAACGCCAAGCGGATTTTTACTTATCTGGGCCGATTATTAAAAACACTATGGGTGTTTCTTTATGGGGTAGTGAAATACTGCAAGATGAGGATAAATATTTAGGCGGTTACCAAGAATCTCAAAAGCGTACTTTAGGCGGTAAGTTAAACCTTATAGCCAATCAAGATACCGATTTAACATTTGATTTTTCAACCTCAAAGCAGCGTTATACCAGCAATCCTGGTGGCGTGTTAAAACAAACAAGTCGGTCCGCTGTTGATCGAGAGTGGACACGAGACTCTTGGGGTATAACCTACAATAAGCGTTTTGAGCTGGGTGATTTAGAAGTCAAATATTACCAAGAAAGTTATGAAAGATATCGTTATCCAAAAACTTACGAATTTACCACAAGTTCGGAAAATAAAGTTGCCGATGCGCGCTTTTTAACCGGTTTTGGTCGTCACCTTATAACTACGGGTTTGCAGTGGACTAACGATGAACAAGCCAATAGTGATTTGGGCGGAGGTCATTCAGGTAGTTTTGGCACAAGAAAGGTCACTGATTGGGCTATTTTTACTGAAGATGAGTGGGAGCTTATTAGCCAAAAGTTATATTTAACGTTAGGCGCTCGATTAACTGACAATGAATTTTTTGGCAAACATACTTCCCCACGTGCTTATTTTGTTTTTAATTATAGTGAAAACTTAACTTTTAAAGGCGGTATTGCAACGGGCTATAAAAGTCCAAAAATCACTCAAATTGATGAAACTACGGGCTCATCACGCGGCGGCGGTAATGATCAATTTGTGATCATGGGTAATCCAAACTTAAAACCAGAAAAAAGCACCAACTATGAGGTTAGTGCTATGTATAACAACAATAAAAACCTGAGTTTTGGCACAACTTTTTTCTACAACGATTTCACCAATAAAATACTCAGCACGCAATCTTACTACTTTAGTGATGGCAATGACGGCGTTATTGCAGCGTATTGCGACTCTGGGAGTGTCGGTTCGCAGGAATGTCCAGCTTGGGCTACGTGGCTTAATGCTGATGGAGCAACAATTCAAGGTATTGAGTTAGAGGGAAATTGGGATATAGCTGAAAAGTTGGCGCTGAAAATTAACTATACCTATACCGATTCTTCCATAGATGCCAGTAATGTTGTTATTAATACACCTGCAGGCGCGCGCCCTTTTGGCGATACTCTGGCGCAATTAGATGGTAATTCGTTAGTTGGTGTTCCTGATCACACCGGTTCCGTTGTCCTTAATTATTATCCAACCGATAAGTTATCTAGTTACATAAGAGCGAATTATGAAGGGCAAATTACCCGAGTTGATTTTGATCGTAACTCGGTTGATAAAAGTGAAAAAGATTTAGCGACTTTAGATATTGGATTGAGTTATGACGTTAATAAGTGGCTTAGTCTAAATTTCACAATTGATAATTTTACAGATGCAAAGCGTTTTAAAGTACGTGAAGACACTGGCGCTTTTAGGTTTTCAGAGCGTGGACGTAGTTACTTCATGAACATGAAAGTGTTGTTTTGATTACGGCTTATAGCGAATTGGAAAAATGATTATGGCTGTAAGCTTTTTAAACACTCCATCTTTTTTATTGAATATGCCATGTGACGTTACTTGCACATTAACAACGACATGGTTTAGAGACTGGTTGATTAATTGGTCTTGCGCATGAGTAGAAAAGCAGTAAACGCAAAGCTTAACATACGAGTAAGAATGGGTCCTGTTCATACATGGGTGGGGCTGATTTTAAGTGGGCTTATTTTTGCAATATTTTGGACTGGCACTTTGTCTGTATTTGACAAAGAAATAGACCGCTGGATGATGCCAGATACTCGCATTAACTTAATGAAAGTGACATCTTCGTTATCGGTAGATAAAGATATTATTCAGCCATTGAGTGAGCAGCAAAATGGAGCTGCTTACTGGACAATTGTGTTACCGCGTGAGCGTATACCATATGTAATCAAAGCGGCTTCATATAAAAAGCCTCGTCGCCATGTTCGGGAGTATTTTCATCCAGTTACGCTTGCACCATTAACAAAAGCGAATAGACCTAATGCTAGTAGTTTTATTTACCCTTTTCATCATAACTTGACGCTGCGTAAAGATGATTTAGGTGCATGGCTGGTAGGGGTTGCAAGTATTGCAATGCTCTGTCTGTTAGTTTCAGGCATTGTTATTCATCGGCGAATATTTACCGATTTTTTTTCTTTACGTTTATTTCGTAAGTTCAGCAGAGCTAATTTAGATCTGCACAATTTAACTGGTGTTGTGTTACTACCATTTACTCTTGTTATAACTTTGTCAGGGTTGATTATTGTACAACAAGTCTATTTTCCTCAATTAATTAGTCGCGTTTATCAGCAAGCTATTAGTGTTGAGAATAGTAATAAGGTCGCGAATGAAAAAGATGCTCAGCGTTTATTTTCAGCAAAGGTGCTAGGTCATATTCGTGAGTCTGCCAGCGGAGAAAAAGGCCATTTTGCCTCCATTGAACAGATGATTTCAGAGGCTGAATCAGATTGGGGTAAAGGAGGTGTTTATTTAGTACGAGTAAATCATCCTGGTGATACTAATAGCTCTGTTGTGTTTAGAAGACATAGCGATGATTCGGTTACAAAAAGTAATGATCATAAGCGTTTTAATACTATGACAGGAGAGCCAAAAGGGTCATTTACTGGCTCGCAAGCTGTTGGCATTTGGAACTTTATAAGTGGCATGCACTATATCCAATTTGATCATTGGCCACTTCGTTGGTTGTATTTTTTTGCTGGTTTAGGTAGCTGTTTATTAATTGCTACGGGCTTAGTGCATTGGACCACCGCGAGTAATAAAAATAACCTAAACCCTCCTCTCAATGTCGCTCTAATGAATGCACATAATATTGCGGTTATAACCGGCATTATTGCTGCAACAGGTGTGTTTTTACTTACTAACAGAGTAAGGGATATATCCCCATATTTGGATGCTGTTATGGGAGATAAAGCTGAAATATATGCATTTTTCAGCGTTTGGTTACTTAGCTTGTTGCATGCTTTGCTAAGTGTTTTACAAGATAGATCATATGGATACTTAAGGGCTTGGACACAGCAATGTGGATTTATTGCTGTTGTTGCTGTTTTTGCCGTTATTTTAAACTGGGTGGGAACAGGGGATGGCCTTATTAAAACAGTGTTTACAGATACTTACTGGCCTGTAGCGGCTACAGACTTGGTGCTACTAATCTCGGCTGCCAGTGCTTTTTGGACTAGCGTAAAGTTACGAGCTCATTATCAAGAGAGGTTTTGAAGAATTTTATGATGCACATCGGATTAATCGCGTCGTTTGTCTGTGCCTATGTTGGTTTTAGTTGTTGGGCTATTAGTCAAACTCAGCATTGGCGTACTGTTATTGGTGGACCCTTTCCAAATCAAGGTACGGTCAGAGCACAGCGTTTTATTGGAATTTTTATGGTGGCATTGTCATTAATTTTAGCGGTGTTTAATGATGGCTTTAGTTTTGGCGCGTTGGTATGGGTTTTAATATTAAGTTTGGCGGCGACTTTAGTCGCATTTTCTTTGGTGTGGTGCCCACGTTTATTGGGCTATATCAACAAAGTTATATCGTACTTTTATTTTGATAACACAGTGGAAAAAACCAATAAACCGTAATGTTATTTTTATTTTTAGGTGAAAAAAATGGTCGTAAAAGGCTCAGTGTTAACTGATCTAAATAATCGCGTTAATCACACTATGGCTGTTTATAAATGGCTTTATAGTATCAGTATGGTGGTGCATTCAATTGTTATTTGCTTGCTTTGTTATATTAGCAGCTCGCAGCTTGTCAATATTACGGGGGCAGTACTTTTTCATTTAGGTATGGTGTGGACTGATGCTGTTGTTGTTGCAAGTATGACAGGCTTTATCTACTTACCGGTTATTTTAATGTGGGCTTTTTCTCGCGGAAATACGTTATTAACCTGGGTAAATGTGATCGGCTTTACGGGTATAACCTTTGTTGCAGCTTGGTTAGCTGGGGCGTTGGTATGAAAACCGGGTTTAGATTTAACATGAGTGTCTTGCATACTTGGGCTGGGTTGCTGTTAAGTGGTTTACTGTTTGCTATTTTTTGGACCGGCACGCTATCAGTATTCGATAAAGAAATAGATCGCTGGATGATGCCGCAAACGCGAATTAATATGGATACAGCACCTAAATTATCCGTTGATCGCGATATTGTTCCTCTACTCAATACTCTCTCTGAGGGAGCTACGGCATGGAGTATCGTACTACCTTCTGAGCGCAAGCCCTTTTTAGCGTTGGGTTATGATACCAAAGAGTCACATATAGCTAAGCGAAATAGTTTTCACCCTGTGACGTTAGAGCAGCTTCCTGCATCGAATACGCGAGGTGCAAGTCGCTTTATTTATCCATTTCACCATAATCTTACGTTACGCAAAGGCAATATTGGTGCTTGGCTGGTGGGTATTGCAAGCATTGGCATGTTGTGCCTTTTAGTCTCAGGAATAGTGATACATCGTAGATTATTTACTGATTTCTTTTCCTTTAGAGTGTGGCGTAGTTTTAGCCGAGGTAACCTTGATGCGCATAACCTAACCGGCGTTGTACTATTACCTTTCACCTTAGTTATTACTTTGTCAGGATTAATGATTGCGCACTTAATTTATTTTCCTAAAGCGCCCGATGCCGTATATGAGCAAATGCACCCTCAAGCAGTACATACTCAGAAAACTCCAGCTAAGGAAATTACGCGCTCACGCCAAAAAATCGATAGTAAAAGTAAAGCTCCTAAAGCCAAAGAAGGCGCAGGTAATTCGCCTGCAAGGCGGCGTTTTATTGGTGAGTCACAAGGGCGAGTTACCCCTAAAGCGTCCGGCGAATTTGCAACGATAACATCTATAGACCCTTTAATTACTGCCACTGAGGAAGAGCTGGGGCATGGTGCTGTTTATATGGTGCGGGTAAGTAATCCTGCGGATGCAGAAGGTGTGATTGCGCTTCGCTTAAGTGGTGACAAAAGTGTGGCACAAAATATGGATAACCGACGGTTCTCTGTTGCAACAGGTGCAGAGCTAGAGCACTTCGAGTCGTCTTCCGTTACTAATGTGTTTAATTTTGTAGCGGGTATGCATTATGTGCAGTTTGATCATTGGCCATTACGCTGGTTTTACTTTGTTGCAGGGCTTGGGGGATGTGTTTTGATAGCCACTGGACTATTACATTGGACACAGGCACGCAATCAAAAACATGACGGCACACGTTTTAGCATCTTTTTTATGAATGTACATAACCTGAGCGCAGTTATGGGCATTATTATCGCAACGGGGGCTTTTTTAGTAGCTAATCGACTATTTAATAACTCAGTGCAATTTGCAGGTGTTTTAGTCCGTGACCTTGAAGTATATGTGTTTTTTAGTGTGTGGATGTGTTGTTTATTTCATGGCGTGATCAGAGTGCTCATAAATAAGCGCAGTGGTTATATCAAGGCATGGACTGAGCAATGTTGGGCAGTAGCTTTTATTGCCATTGCAGCGGTTTTATTGAACTGGCTCACCACCGGAGACCACATAATTAAAACTTTATTTACAGATGCTTACTGGCCAGTTGCAACAATTGACTTGTTGCTAATTAGTAGTGCTGCACTCGCAATTTTTGCAGCGCGAAAGTTATCAGCCAATCTCGAATTAAATATCGGTAGTTAAGTAGTTGTAATCATTCTTGCTTGCCTAGCGGTAGGTAAATAAAAAATTGATAAAATTAAAAGTTGAGGCAGTTGATGAAATTAAAATTCTTTTTGATCATATTTGTACTATTTATATTTCCATTTACCTGTTCATCTCAGGAGTCAGCCAGTGTAGATAATAGCCAAGTTATTTCCGCAATTAATAATGAAACTAGTGTCAGTGAGGCTGCACCTTTAGAGTTTGATTCAGCTTTAGCTGATATAACAAAAGATGTGGGAGAAAATAAAATAGCTGATGCTGAAGTTATGAGCGCACCCTCTTGGTACAAAACGACTATAGAGCTTTTAAACACAGGGGGAGCAGTCGTATACATACTGTTGTTGATGTCGGTAATCGCATTAACCATTGTTTTAATAAAGCTTATACAGTTTCAAAAAGCACATATTTGGCAACGGCAATTCGCAAAGCGTGTACTTGTTTTATGGCAGCAAGGAAAATGTGAAGATGCACTTAATTTAGCTAATAGACATCCAAACCCAATAACTCTTGCAATGGCGCGTGCGTTTAGGGGGATTACACACAATGTTGCCGAGCCTGCGGTACGTGAAGACGTTCTTAGGTTTGGTAGTGATACGCTGTTTCGCTTAAGACGTGGCTTTCGTCCATTAGAAGTGATTGCTTCTTTGTCGCCATTGCTTGGTCTATTAGGTACTGTGTTGGGTATGATTTCTGCGTTTCAGCAACTAGAAGATGCAGGTAATAAAGTGAACCCAGCTATTTTATCCGGTGGTATTTGGGAGGCGCTACTAACTACGGCTGTGGGGTTATGTGTGGCTATACCTGTGGTGGCATTATTAAATTATTTAGAGCGCCAAGTAGACCACTTAGCCCACGAAATGGACAACTTATTAACACAAGTATTTATTACTGACTTGTCGCAGCAGGGATGTGAAGCTTTATATCAGGGCAACGCACAGCAAAAGAGTGTAGTGTTTTCGCAGGTCAACACGATGCAGGCTGAGCATGCAAAAAGCGTATAATCAATTTCCAACACTATCAGCTAAACAAGCAAAACGAAAAACGTTGGTGAGCCTGACGCCGCTAATTGACGTGGTATTTATTTTGCTCATATTTTTTATGTTAGCTTCGAGCTTTACAAAATGGCATAGCGTTGAAGTAAATAGTAGCAGTAATACAGGGGGGTCTTTAAAAACAGATTTACCCCCGTTTTTAGTGCAAGTTGCCACCGATAAATTGTTACTTAACAACAACGAAATTGCGCTAAGTAGTTTGTTAAAGAAAGCCAAAGTAAAGCCGAGTGAACAAGCAATAATTCTACAACCTTTAGGTGACACTCCGGTGCAGGCATTGATCGACATTTTAGATGTATTAAGTGAGCAAAGAATAGCGCCTCTACAGCTAGTTCAAGACCCAACATGGCAGGTAAATAATCAAACTGAGATAAGCGCCAATATGCCTTTGGAGTTACATTAATGCATTTCCCTGAGCGACGACCTGATCAAACAGAAGAACGTATTTTACCGCTAATTAATTTAGTCTTTTTATTACTTATTTTTTTTATGATCGCAGGCAGTTTAAGCGCAACAGAGCCATTTGATATTACTCCTCCCACTTCGAGTAGTGAAACAGCAAAAGATGCAGAGACAATTGTTGTGTTAATGAATAAGAAAGGTCATTTTGCTCTAGATAATCAGCCGTTATCAGAGCCGGATTTACTTGCCAAGATTACAGATATTATTAAGCGTAGTCCTAACACTGTGATCACTATAAAAGCTGATGCAGATCTTGTTGGAAATCATCTAGTAAGCTTTACACATGGCTTATATAGTATAGGTGTCAAAAAATTACAATTATTGACTGAGC
This sequence comes from Pseudoalteromonas sp. SR45-6, assembly GCF_014163545.1. Classification (NCBI taxonomy): domain Bacteria; kingdom Pseudomonadati; phylum Pseudomonadota; class Gammaproteobacteria; order Alteromonadales; family Pseudoalteromonadaceae; genus Pseudoalteromonas; species Pseudoalteromonas sp. SR45-6. The sequence goes on along the minus strand of NZ_JACJDM010000028.1, from coordinate 294 downwards.
AGGCGCAGCAATGAAAGATACAGCTTTAAAGTTAGGTGTATGGGCTTGGTCTGGTGCAATTTTACTTGCAGCTTTAGTACATTTAATTATATTTTTTTTAATTTTTTATTCGCCATCCATTGCCTTGCAAAATAGTACGCAAGCTAGTGCTAAATTAGGAATAGAGATTTCGTTAGGGCCACAGTATATTGAAAAAAATGACCTGATTAGCTCCTCGGTAAGCACTGAAAATAAAGAAAAGACCGAGCCTAAACCGGAGCCTAAACCAGAGCCTAAACCGGAGCATAAACCGGA
>NZ_JACJDM010000027.1:0-61508 GCF_014163545.1 Pseudoalteromonas sp. SR45-6 | reverse complement strand
AAATAAAGCGCTAACTGCGTTATAATTTTTTCAAGTAGAACAACTACATGTCAAAATTTACGCCTTGTTATCACTGTATTTATCTGTCGCTATAAATGGTCAGTAACTTAACACGATTGGTATAAGAGCTGTTTTATTTAACAAACACTTATAGCAAGCGCTGTTTAAAAACGCGCTCTTACACCTATACTAAATGAGCGACCTGGAAGTGGTGCTTCGTCTTTTAAGTAAGATGAATGCACGCGCGCTTCTTGATCGGTTAGATTGTCGGCTTTTAAATACAATGTCATGTCAACGTTACCTAAATCAAGGTAATAGTTAGCAGCGGCTGATAGCATGGTATAGCCGTCGGTGGTGGTTTCGTTTGCGGCAATTTTATCTTGCTTACTGTTGCGAGTGACTTCTACTTCAGTGTGCCAATTACCGTATTCATAATGTATTGAAGAACCAACACGTAATGGTGGGATCCTTGGTACGTTACCGCCTTTATCTAGTTTAGCGCGGGTATAATCCGAAAACACATCCAGACGCCATTGTTCGTTTAAGTGCCAGTCAACTTGTGCTTCAAAACCATAGAGTTTAGCATCTCCTTGCGCAAAATTTACCACAGGTAAGCCATCAGTCTCTTCATCTGAAGCTGCACCTGTATCTTGTAATTGATCATAAGCTTGGGAAGTAATAAACTCACCATCACTTAGTACAAGGTTGCTAAAGTCTTCGTAAATATAATCGTTAATTTGGTTCTGGAATATACTGATGCTGGCATTCCAGCTATCAGCGTTATAGCGATATGTAGCGTCTAAGTTGTTTGATACTTCTTTATCCATACTCTGGGCAACTTGAGCCACAGAGTAAGTACCATCACTGTTATTAACAACATCAAAAGCACCGCCTACTTCATATGTGCCTGAGCCTATGTGTGGGCCGTAGGCATAAATTTCTGATGCCGAAGGAGCTCGTTGTGAATATGCATAATTAAATGCTAATGAGTGCTTGTCGTTAATGCTCCAAACTACTCCTGCAGAGCCTGAAACCGCCGTGTAATCTTCATCTGCAAATGAGATACTATTATCGTTTGATAGCTCATCAAAAAATTGGTTATTCACTTTATGGGTTAGTTGCTCCACGCGTGTACCAAGCTGCCACAATAAAGCACCTGTTTGTTTTTCTTCCATTAAAAATGCGGCTAAACTGTCGGTTTTTGTTGGTGGTGTGAAGGCTTCTTCGCCAATCGCTTCAAAATCACTTTTGTTATAATGTAAGCCCATTATACCGTGCCAACCATAAACCGCGCTGTGCTCTGCCCATAGTCTAGACTCGATACTTTCATTTTTAAAAGTAGTGCCTATTTCAGTCCCTTCAATTTCTGAGTGTTGGTAATCAGTATATGCATTTTGCCAATGCACCGATTTTATAAAACCGTCAAGATTATTCCAATCAACAACACCTTGATAGCGGTCTTGTTTTAACTTAATAAATACGCCATCTTCACCCGGTAAACCGTATTCTGAGTCCATTGAGCCATAGGCAAAAGCGACGCGTGTATCGTCAGTGATCCAGCCAGCTCCTAAGTTATAACCGTGTGCATCGATTGCTGAGTTTGAGAGTTTAGTACTGCCACCATGTTCATTAATATCAGCGGGAACAGGTATTTTATAGTCACCGGTATTACGGTTGTAAGCATCAATATGAACAGCAAAGTCGCCCGTTCCGGCATTTAAATCAGTAGATGTTGTTTTTGAATCTGCTACGTTATCGTACTGAGCAAATACTTCTCCAGTAATACCTTGTTGTCTTTCAATGGGGAGGCGGTTATCAACCACATTAACAACGCCGCCAATTGCACCACTACCATAAAGCAAAGTAGCAGGGCCGCGTAATACTTCAATTTGTGTGGCCGTAGAGGTTTCGGTTGATACTTGGTGATCGGGGCCAACGCGTGATGCATCAGATGCGCCTAATCCGTTTTGTACAACCTTGATTCGAGGTCCATCTAATCCTCGGATAATTGGGCTACTGGCAACGGGTCCAAAATAAGAGCTGTGTACACCTGGCACATTTTTTAAGGTTTCGCCAAGGGTTGCTGCTTGGTGCTGATCAAGCTCTTCGCCACTAAGAATTGATACTGGGGTGCTTGATTCAAGTACGGTACGTTTAAGCGGTGAAGCTGTAATAACAATTTTTTCTAAATCGCTTTCATCTTTTTGTATTTGTTTCTCTGCTGCCATTGCGTGTGTACTGATAGCAGTTAATACCGCCAAAACTAATGGTGAATACTTAATTTTCATTATTTAATCTCTAAAATTTGCACTAAAACTGGCTGCTTACCCAATGGCAAACAGTCTTTATAAAACGGTTTTTTAACAGTGAACTTTAAAGAGTATTCGGTGGGTCACGATTACCTGAAAACGCAACGATTGCGCTAAATTGAGGAGAGTGTAAGGCTAAAACAGCGCTGTAGCGGTTGCTTTCAGGTTCAAATATACTGGTGGTAGGAGATATTAAATCGTCAAAATCAAACGAACTTATGCAGAGTTGGCACTCTGTGCTGCTTTGTACTGCGTGAACAGTTGAGTGCCACTGTGAAAAAACACTGAACAGCAGTAAAAGCACCATTAAATATTTTAATAGCGTTTTATTGTGTCTGAGTGAGTGTAAATTCATGTGTTTCATCAAGTGATAGTATAACGTTGTTTTTTTTGCAATGTCGAGAGCTGAATAAGTAAAATAATCTGTTTAATTATAAGTTTTTACTTTGTTATTTATAATCAGTGGTTTATGTTTTATTTTGATAAATAAAACCTCTAGATCAGACATCAATCAGGGAATAGGCCTTGCTTAGTTAGTTTGCCATTTTTTTATCAGTTCAACGCTTTTACCCAAAAACGATAATTTATAGGCTGTCGTTATGAGTGACAACGTCACTAGCGATATAGACTGAGCAGCCATATTTGCTTGCTTTTAAAAGTAAGTTTGCATTTTAGGTAATTTCAAGGTGGAGGTTAGATATTTAAAAATCATACCAATCATACTAAATTAGTGAGCCATATGTTAGAAAAAAGCCGAATCGTTGTACGGTTCGGCCTCATAAACTTACCTTTTTTAATACTTAATTAGCTAATCAGAATAGCATTTTATTTTTTCTTTTCACTCGGGACCGGTTGGCCATATTTAGGCGAACGAGGACCATATAGTAGGCCGTTGTAAGCGTCTGATGAAAGTAAGCGCGTTGATGCGATAGCAGCAATTTCGAAACCTTTGTCTGTTACAGTTTCTGCTATTTGGTTAATTGCTGCCACTACCAGCATGCCTACAAGTCCACCGCCGCCATTATTTTGCTGCTCGGCTGAGGAAGCTCTTGCTTTACCTTGCCACAATTGTTCACCAGTGCGTAAATCGACTAAAGATGCGGAAACAGTTACAGCTGTTTCACTTGAAATTACAACGTAGCTGGTGCCGTATTCTTCAATAGTAATATAAAGCGCCGAGTCAGCACCAAAAATATCGTGTAACTTTTTAATAGGAACTTGATGCACGTCGCTTGCAACTGAAAGGCCATTCCCTTTAAAGGTTTGCTCAACGAGCGCAACAGGAAAAACATAAAAGCCGGATTCTGCAATAGGTGCAACCATTTGGGTCATTACACTGTAAGGCGCTATAACTTCAGGTGTATTATTGAGCGGTGGCAGGATAATAACTGAGTGTGGATCAGCTTGTTTAAACGCTGTGTAATCATGAGCCGGTGGTGACGAAACGCAACCCGCTAATAATGCAAACAGCGCAGTTGCTGTTATTGATTTAAAGTTCAACATGTTAAACGCCTTTCGCAGATTTTAGAAGGAAGTCTATATACTGAACCGACTCTGGGAAAAGTGACTTTTCAGTTTCAAAGTGGCTAGCACCTAAAGTAGGGTCACCTGTTTCAAAGTACAGCATGCCTAAATGAGCATGCAAGCCAGGTGCAACAATTTTACTTTTGTTTGCTGCATCTGCAATAACTTGCTCAAGCATTTTAATTTGCTGTTCAACTGTTACTTCATCTGCTTTTAGGTATGCGTATACGGCTGAGCTGTATTCGCCATAATAATAGATAGGCTCTTTAGTTGAGCTACAGCCTGTAAGCGCAGCACATACTAAGGCTAAAGTAATTAGCCTTTTCATTATTTACTGCCCCATAGGCCTGATTCAAGTCCTGTAACAAGCTTGTTTACGACTTCACGAATGGCTAAATCAAGCACTTTGCCATTTAAGGTTGCATCGTATGAAGCGGTACTACCAAAACCAATAACTTCACGCTCAGATAGGCTGTATTCACCAGCTCCCTGAACTGAGTAGATAACTTCTGATGTAGTAACATCGACAATGTTTAGTGTTACTTTAGCGTAAGCTATTTGTGATTTACCTTTGCCTAATAAACCAAACAACTGTCGATCGCCAATAGCTTTGCGACCAAACTCTGTCACATCACCTGTTACCACAAATTTAGCGCCGCTAATAACTTGTTTTGTACCAGTTAGTTTTGCTTCTTCAGCAAGTGCGGTCATATTATCGCGATCAAGTACACTAAAACGGTTTGTTTGTTGTAAGTGGCTCATTAATGCTGTTTTAGCTTGGCTACCTAAACGGTCTTGCCCAGATGAGAATATGCCATTTTGAAAACTTGAACGGTTAACAAATAGCCCAACTACCAACTTACTTTTAGTGCCACTGTAGTTAGTGTTATAGCTAGCAACTGTTTGGGTTTCAACAACTTTAGATGATGTTGTAGCGCAACCTGCTAAAGTTGATGCTGCAACCGCAGAAATTATTATTGTTTTTATGTGATTTTTGCTTATATGCATAAGGAATTATATCCGTTTAAAATAATTGCAGAAAGTGATTTGGATGCCAATGTTTAATATTTATATTTGTTAGTTAATTACCTATTATAACTACCAATACCATCCACTTTTATAAACAAAAAATTATGTAAAGGCAATGTTATTCTTTACCTTATAGGTACCAGTCAGTGGTAGTCTGATTTTTGTATGATCCAGCAGCAAGGAAAGTTTAAGGAGATGGGGTAGCACTTTTTCATCTTTGAAATAATTTCTGTTTTAATTTATTGAAGCAGTGATTGGTATTATTTCAATTAAAAGTAGGTGGTTGTTTCAACTGCTATCAGTTGTAGAGCTAATAGCAGTATGTTTTATTGTGTTTTAAAGGGCTAATAGGCTTTGCTCTAACATTGCTTGAATTTGTTTGACTATTTTAGCTTCTGTTTCTGGTTCAAACTGCGCTATACGTGGCGTATGGATATGCCCAGTCGGAATATCTGAATTGAGTTGATCGCGCAGGCGAATACTGCGGTACGAAATTTCGTTAGACAGGTAACCACCGCCGCCGCCTTTTACTGCAATCGCATCTTTTAGTTCAGCTAAAGTTTTAGGTTCAAAGGCTTTTTCGAGTGTAACAACTTTATGATTGTCATTTATCGGAAATGGCCCTTTGGCTTGCTGCATTTGCGTGGCGGGCAAACTGAATTGCACAAACTCACTCCCTGGGAGTGGACGGTCGTTTAAACTTGGAATCAGTGGCGCTTTTGCTGTGCCGCCATAGACAATATTTGCATTGTCGGGGGCGGTTACGCTGCGCCGCTTACCTGGAAAGCGTTCAAGGTCAAAGTCTTTACTACCCATGCTAACGGTAACTATCATATCCACGTTATTCAGAGCGTAATAAGGGGCGAGTAGTTCTTCAATAATACCTTGATCAAAGTCTTCATAGCGAACAGGCACCATCACAGTATTTATTTCGGCACTGATACCTTGATAAGTAATTACTTGGCCGTCGAGTAATAATGCGGCCACACCGGATGGATTACTTTGATTGATGTTTCTATCCAGTAAGAATGGATCAAAGCCTGTTAGTAAAATCTTTTTGGTGGTGTTTTTAGAGTAGGCTAGGTCGGTGCGACCGCGACTGCCATTTTCTAACATTGTTAACAATGTGCTTTGCTCGGCAGTTGTTAATGCAAATTCAGGTTTTGTTGTACGGATTATTTTACTTGAAAGTAGGCGAGCCCAGTAAAGTGCTCTGTCATCGTAGCTTTTAGTGACGGTAATGTGTTGTTTGGCGTTGAGCCAGAGTTGGCTTGAGTAATCATGTAGTAAGTCAGTTGCCTGTTTAAAGTTTTTTAGGCTTTTCCAGCTTTGTTCAAATTGCGCGATATCCTCAGAAAATATATCTAAAACTTGTGGCATAGCGGTTGTGGCTTGCTTAATACGCAGCTCTTCAACCGTTGGGTTAGCGCTAAAAACAGAACCCGAAGAGAAGATTAAGCTTGCGGCTAAAAGTCGTTTGATCATGGTTTTCCTATATAAGCAGTTTTAATAGTTTCAATGCAAAGGCTACTATCTGATGTAGAGCGAGTAAGCGCAAATAAATACGTTGAGTATTGGGTCGTAACTCCCACCTTTAACGTTTAATCAGCCCCTAGAGCCTATTTTCATAAACTGTTATCCTTCACTCATTAAGTTATAACTGAGTAAACAGTATGATTAATGATAACGATGTAATTGACACCCTCGCAGAGCTAGAAGCTTTTTTATTACTGATTGATAATGGTGGATTGGGCTTAAAAAATATAGCCGGTGTGGCACTGGCGACCAATAATACCAATGGTCGCCCGTTTGTAGCTGTACTTGATGATAACTATAACTTGTTGTTAGGCCGCTGGGTTACAGATGATGTGTTTGAAAACGGTAAAGAGCTTGTTCGTAGTGGGCCTAAAAAGCTACATTAATTTTGGAAAAGCGATTGAAGGCAGCTATTAACTTACTTAGCTTGGGGGGCCCAGCCGAAGTGAGCTTAATTTATACTACATTCATTTTTATAAAAATGCGGAGCATAAAGGCGGGGAGTTTAAAACGTATGCGGGCAATGACAAAGGTCATCTTATAGGCTACCTTTCTGAGTGTAAATTATCAGCTGCTCAATTAAAGCAGGTAAATTGAAGCTGTTACCTGCTTTTGTAATATCGAAAATGAATCGCTAGTCTTTTAGTTCAGCTGTTTCGTTTTGCGTTTGAAAGTCTTTAAACAGGTCACCCTGTGGATCATCGGTATCAAAGACTGCATTGTTTTCTTCATATTCATCATCAATTTCATCGACCACCAACATTTGCTCGTGGGCAGTCGTTTCTTCTATTCGAGGATCCATGGTCGCAGCCAGTGGCGAGTTGGTAACGTCTGATGTGCCTACAACGTAATCACTCGACTCTGGTTGTTCTACTTTTTGTTTCGAATTAATGTAAGTGAGTAATAAGTACATTATCACCGTTAATAATGCGATGGAGGCATAAAGGGCTTGGTGACCAAAATAGGTCATAACTTGTGCATTGGCAGTTGAACCAAGTGCTGCACCGGCTCCAAAAACAACTAATAACGCAGATGACACGCCAACGCGCTCTTCATCTTCAACGCGTGAATTAGCTAAGGCTGAGGATAATGGATATAAAGTAAAGGCGAACAAGCCAAACATAAAAGTGAGTGCAAAGGCGAGTGTTTGCGTAATAGGTAGCAAAAATAAAGCCAAGCTAACTACACCAATCGCAACCGCATTGGTGCGGATCAATACGCTACGACGTATTTTATCCGACAATATCCCCATTGGCCATTGCGCGATCAGACCTGCAAAAATAGTTGCAGACATAAAAATGGCAATTTCTGACGAATTAAACCCAGATGACTTGGCAAATGTTGGTGCAAGGCCGTAAAAGCTGCCATTTATAATACCCGCAAAGTGAACAGCTGTAAGTGATTGCGGTACTTTTTTAAAGTAGTCAAACAGACTGACTTGAATTGGTTTTAATGGCTTGGGGTGAATCCTACGAGTGATTGAAATAGGAATAATGCCAATTGCCAGCGCCATGCACACTAAAAATAGTGGTGCATAGCCAAGCTCTGGGAATTCGGCTAATGCAAATTGACCTAAAATCATACCCAGATAAGAGGTGATCATATAAAACGAAAACACTCGCCCGCGAGACTCTGGTGCAGCTTGTTCGTTGAGCCAGCTTTCGAGCACCATGTAGTTACACATCATACCAAGGCCTACAAATAGTCGCAGGGCTAACCATAAATAAATATTATCGCTAACGCCGTGTGCTGCAACGCACGCTAAAACAGCGGCGGTACTGGCTGCAAAGGTCCTAATATGGCCGACCGATTTAATAAGGTGATAACCAAGCTTTGAGCCAAGCAACAAACCCATGTAATAACATGAGGTCATTAACCCGATCCAAAAGGTCGAGATGCCATTTTTCCCTAAATAGAGGGCTAAATAGGTGGTGAGTAAACCGGTGCCAATAATTAAAAATAGATTAGCAAAATACAGCGAAGGAAATGATTTCATTTAAATGCAAATAGTTAGCCTAGACAAGTTGATACTAGAGTAACTAAATGTATTTTCCAAGTAGTAAATGGGTAGTTAAGCCTTTCTACTATTAACTATATTCGGATAAGTATTGAGTACTAAGCATTTATTACTTGGTTTTTTAGCGAATGTTACGGTGACGCTTGTAGTAAAATAGACACGTTATGGTTGAGTGTGCAATAAAGTCACTCATCAATCTAATGGATACGCTATTACTATGATTTGTATTAATTTATCGATACACAAGTAGTAAGTGTGAGGTGTTTATTGCTACACTGAATTACCTAATTTAGCGAAGTCTCAATGAAACGAATGAAAAAAATAGTTATCACTTTATTTATTATGTTGGCACTGAGTGCTTGCAGCAAGCCAATACCCGCAGATAAGTTTGCTTATATAGGTTATTGGCAAGGTCCTGGCATGTATCTAGAAATACTCCCAGATGGAACTTTTGACTATCAACGAGGTGGAACTTCTATTTCATCATCCGTTGATGAGTTTGATGGCGATAATTTCTTAGTTGATATGCTTATAATGAATACAACTTTTGAGGTTTCGCAACCACCATTTTTTAGCGATGGGCAGTGGTCAATGGTTGTTGATGGAGTAAGATTAACAAGGACGGATGACTAACTTACTCTGCGTTTATGTTAACTACTATAAAATAAACTAATTGGTATCGGTGATTCATAATGATAATAACAGCGTTTCATAGCTTAACAGCGTTCTGTGTACTGACTTTTTTTGTGTTTAGCCACTTAGCTATTGCTCAGCAAGTTGATGGCTTTCAGCATACATTGATTGATGGTAAGCCTTCACTTCGTGGTTCGGCGATATTTGATCAATCGTTGTGGGTCACAGGTACCAATAATAGTGTATGGGTGAGCCAAGATGGCGGTAAACATTGGCATGATCGCAGTGTTAAAAGCAGCATAAATAATGACTTTCGTGATATTGCGGTGTTTGATACGCAAACCGCGATTGTAATGAGTGTTGGCTCAGGTAAACAGTCTTCATTATATAAAACAACAGATGCAGGTAAAAGTTGGCAATTATTGTTACAGAATCAGGATCAGGCAGGTTTTTTTGATTCAATTGCATTTTGGGATCAAGACAATGGTTTATTAATGGGTGATCCTGTCGATGGTTATTATGTAGTTAAACGTACACAAGATGGCGGCAAAACATGGACACGAACCGATAAAGTAAATTTACCTAGCTTAATACCTTCAGAGTCCGCATTTGCCGCCAGTGGTAATACACTCATTGTAGGAAAAGATAATCAAGCGTGGTTAACAACGGGTGGAAAGTCGGCTTCTGTTTATCACTCAAATGATGGTGGACTATTTTGGCTAAGGAAAAGTGTTCCTTTGTATCGTAGCGCGGATACTGCTGGTGGTTATGGTCTGGCTTTGAATAGTGATGATGATTTATTTGTTGTTGGTGGTGATTACCTGCAACGTGACAAAAACTATCCAAATATGGCACGGTATGACGTTATAAAAAATCGTTGGAAACATGTTAAATCGGGTGACCGTGGACTAAGAAGTGCGATGGCATGTAACGCATTCGCTTGCATTGCAACGGGTAAAACAGGCAGTGACATTTCATACGATCAAGGAAATACGTGGCAACCACTTGCTAATCCAAAATATGATAATACCGGTTATTTTACATTAAGCGCCAGTAATGCTCGTTTTTTATTTGCAGGTTCTGAGGGCAAAGTAGCTGTTTTAATAATACCGACTGAATAATTAGTTTGATTAAAGAGTCACTAGTGCTTAAAGGCTTTATTTTTCAGAGGTTATCGGCTTTTATCGCTGATTTAGCCTACTTTAGCGCGTTGTTATGGCATCACACTTTTGGCTATAGTAAGTTTAGATTGAAAATTCATCAATAAAAACATAGTTAAACTAACTATGAAGGTACTTTATGAAAAATAATAAAATGACAAAATTTATAGGGTTATTTTGCTGTTTAATTTTTGCAAGCTTCATACAAGCAGAAGAAAATAAGCAGGAAGATAAAAGAGCTGAATATATTCGCTCTCATTATGCTAAATACGAGTACCAAATACCAATGCGCGATGGTACTAAATTATTTACAGCGGTTTATGTACCTTATGATAAATCAAGTAAATATCCAATCATGATGCAACGCACGCCGTATCGTGTTGCTCCCTATGGTGTAGATAAGTATAAAGCCAAGTTAGGGCCCAGTGAGATTTTTGAAGAAGAAGGGTTTATTTTTGTTTTTCAAGATGTTCGCGGTAAGTTTATGTCTGAGGGTAGCTATGTAAATATGCGTCCTCAAGATGCCGGAGACAAAGGTGGTAAAGCGGTTGATGATGCAACCGATACTTACGATACCATTGACTGGCTAGTTAAAAATATCCCAAACAACAATGGCAAAGTAGGCATGTGGGGTACCTCTTATCCTGGTTACTACACGTCGGTGGCTGCAATTAATAGTCACAAAGCATTAAAAGCGATTTCACCACAGGCTCCTATTGCTAACTGGTTTTATGATGACTTTCATCGCAACGGAGCTTTTTCAACACCAATGGCATTTATCTTTTTCGATACCTTTGATAAACAACGGGAAGGTCAGTTTGCTTATTGGCCTGAAGGAATGGATTCTACAACACCCGATGGCTATGAATTTTTCCGTAAATTAGGCCCGCTTTCAAACGTAAATAAAAAATATTTTAATGGCGAGCGTCCTTTTTGGAATGAATTAACTGAGCATCCTAATTATGATGAGTTTTGGCAAAAGCGTGATGTTTTGCAACATCTTGATAATGTAAAGCCAGCGACACTAATTGTCGGTGGGTGGTATGACACTGAAGACTTGTATGGGCCATTAGCGACCTATCAAAAAATGTCTAAGCACAATAAAAAAGATAATGTACATATCATTATGGGCCCTTGGTATCACGGTCAGTGGAATCGCGGAGAAGGCGACAAAATGGGCGAAGCTAATTTTGGCTTTGATACCAGTGAGTGGTTCCAAGAGCATATATTACTGCCATTTTTTAAGCATAATTTAAAAGGCACTAAAGAAGCGTCTTTAGCGAAAGCGACGATTTTTGAAACGGGTGCCAACAGATGGCGTGAGTTTGATACTTGGCCGCCAAAAGAAACGAGCGATGTGACGCTTTATCTTGGTAACAACGAGCAATTATTAACTTCAACAGATAAGCAAGGTGGTTCGAGCGATTATATTAGCGACCCTAATAAACCCGTGCCACACTCTGCACATACAAGTCGAGGTTGGGATCGACCTTATATGGCTGAAGATCAGCGTTTTACAGCTCGACGTACCGATGTATTAGTATTTAATAGTGATGTAGCTAAAGAAGATCAAACTATTGCAGGTGCTATAGATCTAAACTTGTATGTTTCTACCAGCCAAAGTGCAGCGGACTTTGTAGTAAAACTAGTTGATGTATTTCCTGGTATGGATGAATCCACTAACAAAGTTGATGAAGCCACAGGTAACCGCCACGAATTAGTTAGATGGGGCATTATTCGTGGTCGTTTTAGAGACAGCATGAGTGAGCCCAAACCATTTGAGGCAAATAAACCCACTTTAGTTAATTTTGAATTACTGGATGTTTTACATACCATTAAACGCGGGCACAAGTTACAGATTCAAGTTCAAAGTAGCATGTTTCCATTTATGGATATGAACCCACAAAAGTATGTTGATAATATCTTTAAAGCCAAGGCTGAAGATTTCGTAAAAGCGCAACATAAACTTTACCATAGTGAGCAATACCCAAGTTCGATTTCATTTAAAGTTATAGGGCACTAGTTAAATTGTAGCTACTGCTCTTGAATGAGAAACAAATAATAATTGCCAGCTGATAAATATGTTTATCAGCTGGTGGTTATTAACTGTAGTAGCACCTACCTGATCTTAAAGTTTTGACACACCGGTTTATATTTCATCTGATAGACAGTTGTGAGCTGTATGCAGATATTGGTATAAGTTAAATTTAGCCCCACCGCCATAAATATTTTAATTTTGCCCGATAACATTATTCACTGCTGTTTTGATGCAAAATAACAAGCCTTGATTTTAGCTATTTTAATTACTTGTTTACAAAGGTAATTATTAATAGAATTATCAGAGTATGTAATATAGGCCGTTTTGAGGTGTTATAAGCCACCAAAATGGTGTTCAATAAGACGTTAGGCGTAAAGGGAGTTTCAACAATGTTTGGTAAAAATTCAACGATTCGAAAGTATAAATACAAACTTCGTCCCGCATTAGCTAAAAGGTATGGCGGTTCAGCAACGTATGCCAAAGGTCAAGTTGATAAAACCATTGATGAAATGGGCTTTGATAAAAGGCATATTCATTATGCATATTTAATGTATTGTGATGTTGCAACTTTCAAAGCTAATACACCTGTTAATGAATCTAGCGAGTCAATGAACAATACAATTACTTCCGTAACTGGAGTTGGGCTTTTTGGTGCTCTATTTGGTTCTTCACATTATGGCGGAGGGGGTGATGGAGGTTTTTCTAGCAGCGACTCTGGTGGCGGTGACTGATTTATGCACAACACATATAGGCGCGTTACGCAGTAATCTCTTATTGTGATTTCATCGCAGCCAGTTTTTTCCCGTATCCTTTTGGGATCGCTGAGGCACTTCGACTAAATGGATTTAGAAGGTAGAGCGAAGCAGGATGCCAGAGCCGAGACATTCATCAGTTAACCTGATCATGGCATTATTCAAGGCTGCTGGCTTCATTATTGGTAAAAGCATAAACAGTTGCCCTTACGTGGATAAATAGAAGTGAATGCCTTCACGTCATTCTGCGGCAACTGTATTGCCTTGTTCATAATCTAGAAAAACTGCAAAACACGACGCACTAATTAGTGTGAGCCATTACCACCTCAAATAAGCCACTCAAACACCTGCAATACCTTCCAAAACGCCATTAAAGCAACAGCAAATCCTCTTTTTATATTTCACATGAAATAGAAGTAAACGATTGAATCAAAATAGGAACTCGGCTATGGTTAATGCATCAATAAAAATAAATTAAAAACGAGTAATTCTACAGGCTCGTTAGTTCTTCGTGAGAAATCGTATGAAATTAGCGATCGGAAACATAGTTTTTACTAAAGTGAAAAGTGAATACGATGAAGACTGGTATGATTGGCTTTCTTCGGAATTATCGATCCCTTTTCTGAACAACTCAAAGCTTCAGATAAGACTTGATTTCAATGATCAAGAATTAGATGAATTCAAATCTGAATTAGAGAAAACACTAAATAATACATTGGCTCTGGACAAAGATGACAGAGAATATCTCAAGGAGCACCTATTCGCATACTATAGAGACTTTGTCTTAGACGTCGGAGAAGAGTGCCTTGAAGATATGCCAGCTCAGGAGAATGAAGATGATATATTTGAGTTCGTACATATATCATCTTTATCAATTAGCAGAAGCTCTATAACTGAGGAATTTTTCTGTCAATTTACAGGTGGATGCGATTGGGAGATTGAACATGGGATTTCTATATCTTTTAAGGACGGGAAGAATCTAGCTAAAGTTGGGGGTTGTGGACACATAAATAACTCTGATGCTTACGCGGATAAATCCATGGATAAGTATATTTATTATGGCAATATCGTCAAAACATATGCAGCGGAATAGCACTAACAAGCGGTTGTAATCTGACCTCGGCAGTTGAGCCGGGAGTTGGTATGACTCCTACTTTTAAGTTAAACACACTGATCCTGTACTAGATCGAGTCAATATTAGCCCTGAGAACTGGTTAAAACTGATAACGCAGTTTACTCGTGTATTCCATGGTGCAGTCGGTCGACTATCTTCACAGACGAGCTATTGTGAAAGCTTAGGCTGGAAACGACGAGCGAACCTTAGTAACAGTGAAAGTTATTAGCCTAGCGCTGAATATCATTAATTAAACATTCACACTGCAACAATGCAATTATTTGGCTGTCTGTAATTAAAATTTTGATTCCGATAATCAGTTTTTATAAGTATTTTAAGCGTGGAAATATTTAGGTTTTTAGCTACACGGCAAGTTTTGTGGTTCAATTTTGAGAGATAAATTAAAGTGGGTATCTACATAAAATCCTTCTTAAAACACCTGTAATACCTTCCAAAACGGCAATTAAAGCAACAGCAAATCCTCTTTTTATATTTCACATGAAATAGAAGTAAACGATTGAATCAAAATAGGAGCTCAGCTATGGTTTAACCATCAATAAACATAAATTAAAAACGAGTTAATCTAAAGGCTTGTTAAATATTACAGTGGAATAAACTATGGCTACACATTTGGTTTCAGAAGTGCAACATCTTGATAGAAACCCACCAGAAATTCACTACCTAATGTTGGAAGAAAGTGATAATAAATATTATTTTCGAGCAGGTGAAGTCATTGGCAGAGGTGTCGCAAGTGGAGGAGGAGAAGCTAAATTCGATATAAGCTCACTTTTGAAAATGAATGGTTATGAAACGTTTTTAAGAGATACTGATTGCGAATGGATGCACGAAATTCTAATAAACGAAAACACAACAGAAAACGAAAAATACTTAAAAGTATTAAATCGGTGCAAATTGAAAAATATTAATATTTAACAAATTGCTCCACTCCAAAAATGCAGCTGAGCAAGGCGTTGAGGCTTTTTGAGAACGATATGACATCCACTGCATTCAAAAAATTAGATGATTTCCTTAACAAGAGCGATCACGAATCAATGGATTGGTGTGATGGCGGGGAGTCCGAAATGGCTGAAAAGCTTATCGAAAAATTTGACGAGCAAGATTGGAAAACACTTAGCGAAGTATCGCAAAACAGAAGTCTTCAATGGCAGGGCTGCTTGGTCAGTATTTTATGTCCTCAGTACGGAGCAGTTGCTCAATATATTCTCGTTAAAATGACAGGTAGCAAAAATCCCGACATTGCGTTTGCAGCGATGTATGCGATCTCATTTTACTGCGGTATAAACGCAAATTCTGCAGGGCCTTTTATAGATGACTGTATTGTACATGAAGAGTTTAGAGCCAAGCTTAGATTGAACTCAGAGTTTTTGGCATCCATTCCCCAAGTAGGTAATTTGGTGGGGCGTAATTATGAACTGTTACAAAGCATTCTACGCGGCAAGCCATAACAAAGAGCTGCTAACAAGGGGTATGAGGTAGCATCTTGCTTTTTGCTACTTTTTGTTTGAATGACCGAAATGACGCATATGCGACTGTCAGATTTGATTGAATCCCACTAACCAAATCTGACAGTTCAAGGTAAGGTTTATTCATATAACGATTTTGAACATTACCTCTTAAACCCCAGCTGTGGTTTAAATTTGCTGGTTTATACACTCTCTAATTTCATTCAAGGTGGTTTCTTTTACTAATTTACCGTCTTGAAAAACAACCTCTAGCAGTCCTTGTGCTTCTTCTTGCTCGGTTACGTCATCAAACAAGGTGAGCTCGCCATTGACTCGCTCTATTTTTAAGAGCCCTTTTGCTGATTTTTTCTTTGCATCAGTTTTAGGATCTTTAAAAATAGCTAAGCGTTCACCAGCTTTGACTACGCTCGTTGCTTTTACTGCTGAGCCATGTGTATCGCGAGTCACATATTGGTAGCTGTAAGAGCCAATACCTAATACGACTTTTGATGCAAAGCCTTTATCCATCAGCCTTTGTAAAATTTGGCGTTGACGGGTTAGCGTTATAGCATCACCATAAATAGCGCCAATGTGTTCATCAAGTAGCTTGTAGCCTTTTGGTGTTGTGGTGCCACCAAATATATCCCATAAACATTCGATGAGCCCTTTTACTTCACATTCCATCAGTTCAATGGTGTTGTTATCTTCAAAGCCAAAATATTGGCCATTAAAACGGTATGCTTCAAAACCTTTTTGTAAGACTTCTTTTTCAGCTTCATCTTGAGTGGTGAATAGTTCACTGTAATCAGATACCGGTGAAACAGTATAGCCTGTGAGTACTTTAACCGGATCACCTGAGTCCGGGCGTATAACTAATGTGCCGTCGCGAGCCATTATTTCGTTTTTTAATTGTGGTAAGTAATCAGTTACTAACGTCCAAAAGTCCCAAGTATCTGATACAACGCTTAAAATTCCTTTTGGTGACTGCTCTTTCATTAAGTATTTGAAAAACTCAATTTCACCTTCCATGATCCATGAGCACGTAACCGAATGTTCTGTTGCATCAACAGAGCAACCTACAAGCTCGTTATCTACATTAGCGCCGTAATATTTTTCGGCAAATAAAACAGCAGGAATGGTGTCTGTGCCTACCAGTCCTGATGCTAAATGACCAAAACCACTCATAGCGGCAGCATGTTTGCCGAACATCCCTCTAAAGCTAAAGTCATGCCCTTGGAAAGGTACAAACTCCATAGGCATTGCTGTTTTTTTTGCAAATTCTTTAAATACTTTTAAATAGGCAACAGAGGTTGTGGTACTTGTTTGGATTGGCCAGTTTTCGCAGCTTAGTACCGTTTCAATCATATTGGTTAACCATTGAAAACCGGCTTTAGTATTGACGATTGTCATAGGCGGAACTAAATAAGGGACTAGCGTTCCCTCTGGTAATGCTTTTATTTTCAATGGTAAATAACCTAAGTCATGTAAGTCTTCTAAATACTTTACATCAACAGTATAACCAAGCATTGAGCTCATAATACGTTTGTGATTAGCAACTGCTGTTGCCTTATCCACTTTGAAAAACTCATTCCATTCTTCTAAAAGGTAGCTTTTAATAAAGTACTGTAGACCAACAAACGCCACTTTATCGTTATTTTCTATGTTACTAAGCTTTCCGCTTCTTGATGTGAAGTTTGCATATACTTCACTTACGTCAGGGTGATAGGCGCGGCTATGGAATTCTTTATAAACATCTTTTTGCATACTTGCAGCTATAATAGTCATGGTGTTTTCCTTACATCTCAATAATTTCTAAATTAATGTTGTTACTATGTTTAAATTCATTAGCTGGTTTAAACGAGTCAGTCGTGTAAATTTTGTCTATTAGTCCTTCAAAAACATCAAGCCCTTTTGAAAAAATACCGTGGGTAATAAAAAGAGAAACTTCAACTGCACCATTATTTTTTAGAACCTTCGCAAGCTCAATAAATGTTCTGCCACCATCGCAAATATCATCGGCAATCAGCACGCTTTTACCTTTAACATCGCCAATAATTTCTGTTTTGATTATTTCGCCTGTTTTTAAGTTTCTGACTTTTTGTGCTTGAATAACCTCAGGTACACCATTGAACTTTTCTGAAATTTTAATGGTCTTTTTGCTTGCGCCCGCATCAGGAGAAATAAGGGTCAGCTCTCCTTGTGACAAACGTTGGCTTAGCTCTTCGCAGCGGGCGAGTAGCGAAATTTGTTCAATATTGGTCACTTTATTTATTAAAGCTGGAGATACATCGCTATGGGCATCCCAAATAGTAACTTTTGAAAAGTTTAAGTTATTAATAAACTTTGCCATAACAGCAGCACCTAAAGCTTCTCCTTCAACGCATACTCTATCTTGGCGTGCATAAGGAAAGTAAGGAATAACAAGTTCAATAGGTGTGCTTTCATTTGTTAATCTTTTTAACGCATCGACAGCAATCATTAATCTAACCATGTTTGAAGAGTTGGTTAGCCGTTCAAAAATCTCTATTTTTTTAGAGTCTGAAAAATTAGCGGTATTAAATCTGACATGTTCTTCACCACCAGAAAAAGTGAAATTATCATAATCGATTAACGATTTACTTCCTGCTGAGTCATAGCTAAATACTTTCATTTTTTTGTCCTTTGAATGTTTGTGTCCTAACGACACAAATAAGTTATCAAATGTACTCATTACATTCAAGCTATTTTTTAAACTAAATTACTGAACTTATGATAGGTGTATGATTGTACTATAGGTTGAAATTGAGAAGTGTTTGATTTATTGTGTCATTAAGACATTAACTTAGCGTGAGCATATTGTGGCTAATCATTACGATATTACTGAATATAAAAACCCTTTATTTACAGTCGACAGTGTACTGTTCACAGTTAAAGAGGGCGCTTTAAAGGTTTTAATGGTAAAGCGTGCAAGCGAGCCTTTTGCTGGTAGATGGGGTCTCCCTGGCGGATTTGTAAATGTTGATATTGATGACAATGTTGGCATGACTGCGCTGCGTAAACTTAAAGAAAAAACCAGTGTTGCCCCTCAGTATTTAGAGCAATTACAAACGTATTCAGGAGTTAACCGAGATCCTAGAGGTTTTAGTGTTACTTTGGTTTATTTTGCATTAATTGCAGAGGCGCAAGTATCAACTCATATAGCAACTGTTGATGATGCAAAATGGATAGATCTAAATAAACTAACTGAATTACCTGTCGCTTTTGATCATAAGTTTATAATTGAACAAGCAAAAGAGCGGTTAAAACAGAAAGCGCTTTATTCAATGATCCCCGTATATTGTTTACCAGAGCACTTTACTGTTGGACAGTTTAAGTTAGTCATTGAAACTATTCTTGGTAAACCAGTACAGCGAAAGAGTATTATTAGGCGTATTGAAGCAGCTGATATGTTTGAAAAAGTCGATGAAAAAGTGAAGTCTGGTGGTCGCTTAGCGCAGCTATATAAAGTAAAACCTGATGTAGATATTGTGAACTTTGAACGTAACTTGAGTGTTTAATGTATAAGGTGAAGCGCTCCTAGACTCATTTATAAGAGCGCTAGTTTATTCCTGCTTATATGAGTATGTACTAGCTCAGACTAGATTATATTGAAGTATTTTAAAATCGAGTTAGACTGCACAACCATCTTGGCTATCAGTCCCCCCCGAAGAGTTTAAAACTAGGTATAAATCGGCAAGCTAGGTGTCTTGAGTTTCAAGGGAAGATCATTTACCTGATTTAATAGTGTAGTAAATCAAAGTCTTTCAGACAACATTGAAAGGTTATTCAATTCGGAGAAATAAAATGACAATGAAATTTAATATAGAGCATATAGCTTCTTACTACAAGTACCTTCAAGAAAGCAGTAACTATCCGAAGGATAGTCTTTATGAGCTTTTTCTAATTGGTAAACTCTACAGAGATAAAGACGTTGTAAAAGAAATTTCAGAAATCTTAGAAAAATACGCGGGTAAAGCTCAGTTAAAAGCTTTTAAAACCCGTAATAAGCTTCCTGAAAAATTAGATGATACCGGAAAACTCATCAGTACGCTTGTGCATTTTGCAGCTATAGATCCAGGTTTTCCTATTGGCAAGCTATATAATATGCTGGGGTATACACGTTTCTTTTTAAGTGAAGAAAGCGTTGCTAAAAAAATAAGTAAAGATCCTTCTATTATTTTACGACTCCAAGGCATAACGGGTTTGAACATAACGAATGTATTTGCAAGTGGTATTCCAGAAGAATTTGGAACACTAAGTGGGGTAAATACGCTTTACATTAAAGGGCCGTATACAGTACTCCCAGATTCTTTTAGTAACTTTAAGAATTTAGAAGTCATATCGCTAAAAACCCCTTGTTTACAAAAGGTGCCAGAATATTTTAGCCAATTAAAGCAACTTAAGGAGCTCACTATTGATCAGGCTAAAGGGGGCGAAACGGTAACCTTAGAAATGCCTACAGATTTGCAGCAACTTAGTAATCTTGAAACTTTAAAATTAAAAGGCTTAACCACTAAAAATATTGATCAATTAAAACTTCCGACTTCTATAAGAATATTGGAATTAGAAAATTTAGAAAATTTAAAAACCTTACCGGACCTTTCTTCCTTGAAAATATTAGAAGAAATAAAAGTTTTTGATTGCCCTAGTCTTACCAAAATTCCAGATAACATCCATCAATTAAAAACACTAAAAAAAGTACGGTTTAAGCGTCTGCCAAAAGTTAAAGAGATTGATGATACTTTAGTCTTTATGCCAGATATAGGTGTTATACAATTAGATGACTCGATAGACATTATAAATACTAATACTACTCTACAGGTTTCTAAATTGACGCTTTATCGGGAAGATTTCCTAGCTTATATGATAAAAAACCCTGAAAGCTTTCCGAATTTAAAGGAATTAGAAATCTACAGTATTAAGGAATTACCACAACTTGCTTCCGGTTTAGAAAGTTTACCAGCATTAGAAACTATTGCTTGTTTTGGGATGAATGATTGTGATTTTTTATTCGCCAATCTAGGAGCATGCCGTAAATTATCTACCCTCAAACTATGGAACTCTGAAATAGAAAAGCTATCTGAAACGCTAAAAAATATAGACCTGCTTGACTCTTTAGAAATTCAACGATGTCCTAATTTAGTCATTGAAAGTGATGTGCTTCCTCAAAAAATTAACAATCTCGACCTTTTAAACATTAAAGAGTTTATTCCAGGAGAAAGGTTAATACAAACTGAAAAAGCGTCTTTTCAATCGCTAAGCATCTCCAATATGAAGAATTTTTTTAGTAAAATCGTAGCCAAAAGCTTAAGTCTATATTTTCCTAAAGCAACGGCAGATCCTGAGATTGACTATTCTGCTTATTTTCCAAAGCCAGAATACTTAAAAAAACTACAGGTTATTTGGTCAACAGCGGCTATAAAAGATGTTTTAAAACACTGTCCGCAATTAGAAAAACTGTTTATAGAAAATCAAAACGAAAGCGAAGCTGCACTTAATGTGCACCCTGCTACTCAATTAAAAGGATTAAAATTAGACTATTATAAAGCGCAAAATGTAAAAGAATTGCTTCAGCAGATGCCTAATTTACAAGCGCTCTCAATAGAAAATAACCAAATTATAAAAGATTTCCCTGCTGTACAGCTTCCTCATTTAGAAAAGCTTTCCCTATCGCGTACAGAGCTATCGTCTTTAGCAGCTTTAGAGGCTCCCAAACTAAACGATCTAGAGATAACGTTATGCTACGCTTTTGATAAAAAGGCTTATGCTGGGCTTAATCAATTTACAGCTTTACAGCGCCTTCACTTAATGGGCGTAGGCGACGATATTAAAACCATACCAGAAAGTTTAACCAGCTTGGATCTTATTGATTTTAACCCGCATCATAAAATTGAGAAACTTCCGGATTACGTTAAAGAGTTTTCAAATTTGGAAACGCTCTATTTCGACGGTATACATTTTATCGATTTCCCTAAATGGGTTGCTGATTTACAACATCTACAGTATTTAGGGATTAATAATTGTACGTTTGAAAATGCTATTCCTGAATATTTTCAGAAACTAAAATTGAAAGAGGTGAAATACTTCATTTCTAAATTTAGTGGTAATAACATACCCTCTAAAACCTATCAAAATTTGATAACACCCAATTACACGAAACTCAAAAAAAAATTCAGTCATGAAAAGCTTTCATTCCTTTTTAGTGCCGACGACTACTAAGATAAGATGCAAAAAGAATTAACTTACTTAATATGCACAGCGTAACCGTCCGGTAATAGCCAAATTTAAAAACTGACGTTGCTACTGCGTGGTGTTCTTTTTCTAAGGAGAACACCAGAGCACAAAAGTGACACCCATCTTAACGCTTTGCGCATCTTTAGCTGCTTTATTTTCTTGCATTTATAAATCGTTTTTTTCAACAATGCGCGGGGGTATTTCTTGTATTTTACAACAACAAAAAACAACAAATATAAATCTCTTGATTTACATTTAGATACAGAGTTAGACTGAAAGTATCAAAAAAATCAAAGGGTTTTCTGTCTGCAACTCGCGGGTTTAGATCCTTTTAATAAGTTGTTATGTTCTTGGGGGACATTGATGATCATCAGGAAGGTGGAAGAGAAGGACCTTGAAGCTGTAAGTGCAATTTGCATGGACTCTTTTTTGCAGTCTGTTGCAAGCACATTGTCTGATGAGGGGATTACAACCTTTTCGAATATCGCTGCGCGCGATGCATTCCTCGATAGGATGAGAGGCGATAACTTGATGCTGGTTGCTGAGAACAACGAAAATGTCGAGGGCGTCATTGAGCTTAAGGAAGGTCGCCATGTTGCGATGCTTTTTATTCGGCCGGAATCACAGAAAAGTGGTATTGGAAGAAAGCTGCTTATATCCGCCTTGAATCATGCGAAGGTTGAAACTGTTACCGTTAGCGCGTCGCTATCTTCAGTGACCGCTTATGAAAATTATGGGTTTGAGCGTAGTGGCGAAATCGGCGAATCGGCAGGCTTGGTTTATCAGCCTATGGAGCTCAAACTTAACAAGCCAATGCACGCGTGATTGCGACGTTATGTGACGATAGGGCTCTATGGAAACTGAAGCAATGAAAGATAACATGGAAAAGGTTTTAACACACCTTGAAAGTTTTCTGTGTGACTCAGAAGAATCAATGTTCAGTAGTAAAACACCTGAAGAGCTACTTGTTGTCGTTTCAGCAAACCTTGCCTCTGTTAAGTCTACTGGGTATCTTTCTAGCCCAGAGCAAATGGTCAACATGTTCTTACCTACTGCCTCCTTGCAAGAAATTGCAATGGATAATGGCTGGGGTAGCCAATACGTTGAGCTAGCAGATCATTTCGAGCAGGCTCTAGAATCGTGCAGTTAAAAGCACATAACAGCTTAGATTATGGCTGTGCAATCGAAAAGGCTTAACAAAACGTTGCAATTGACTTCGTATTGTCACGAAATGTAGTTTCCAACACGTTAAGACCAAATTTATCTTAATTATCTCGATGCTTACGGTATTAAAAAGTAATATCTTCTAAATGGAATAAAATTTTGAGTAGTAAAAATGTACTTTCGTATTACCGCGATTGCTATAAAGAAGATAGCGCGGATTTAAACCTATGGGATTTGAGTAAATTAAAAAAACAAGACTGCTTTGTGCTTGAAGGAAGGGATGATGTAGGCTCAGGTTTTTTACCGCGAATGCCTATTCCTCAAGAGTTTGCTGAGCCAATAATAAAGCGTGTTGAGGTATATCAACGTGAACGTGTTTTGTTGTATGTGCGTTTTATATTAGTCGGCAAGCTTGAGATAAAAGGTGAGATAAAACAAGTTGTTTCACCTATCTTATTTAATGAAGCCGTGATAGAAAAAGATGATGATTATTACTTTTCGGTTATCGACTCTCAACCTGAAATTAATGAATCGCTCACCCAACTGTTAATGCCAGAAGCAGAACCTCTTGATGAAACTGCCGATATTCAATCAGCTTATTTTTGGACTTCATTATTAAAACAAAGCCCATTAGCGCTAAACGTATTTGAACTTTTAAATTATCCTGAGCTTGTTAATTATGCCAAAATAAAAAAAGCCTTAAAAAGTAAAAATTTGACACTTTTACCTGCCTCTATGCTGGTGTTTGTTGAACGTTCAAGCAGCAGTCGAGGGGTGATCCATGAGCTCGAAGAAATAATAGCCTCAAAGATGCTTTCGCCCCCTATAGATGCTTTAATTTCAAATGATTTGCCGCCGAACACGGCTAAGTCGTTAAAGTATGACTACTTACCAGGCTTATTGTCAGCACCACAAAAGAAAGTTATTTCGATTGCTGCTAATGCGCATTTAGGCTGTGTGTCAGGGCCGCCAGGTACAGGGAAAAGTTATACCATTGCCGCAGTTGCTGCAGAGCACATGGCGCGAGGTGAGTCAGTACTTATTGTCGCGAATAATGACCCGGCACTTGATGTGATTGCCGATAAATTGAATGAGAATTTTGCGTTAAGTGAAGTATCAATCAGGGCTGGGCAAAAAGAGTTTTTAAAAAATCTAAAAGCGTATATTGCAGACTTATTGTCTGGTTATTTAGCGGATGAGCAGGAAAAAGCCCCTGCTATTTTTGAATCAGAGCTAAAAGCACAAAATGTGTTACTTAATGATTTAGAGCAACGGTTTGATAAGTTTTGTCGCAAAGCGATAATCCGAGGTCAACGCCTTAAAAGGCTTGAAGATAAAGACATTCAATGGTTAAGCAATTTATATCTCAAGTGGGCTCAGCGCAGTATTAAAAAGCTTGCAAAACAGTGGTCTGCTTTAGATGAAATTAACGATCAACAAACAAAAAGAGAGCTGCTGGCTAGTCGTTATTTAACCGTGTTAAAGAATACTAATTTGCGAACGTTAGTTAACACTCAGCGTAAATCGCTGCAGGCGTTTAATCAGGCTATTCGCAGTCGTACTTCTAAAAGGCAGTTTGAGCTGTTTGATAATATAGAATACTCATCATTGCTAGCGGCGTTTCCTGTGTGGTTAGTGAGTTTGAATTCGCTGTATAGGGTATTACCCTTAAAGCCGCAAATGTTTGATTTAGTTATTATCGATGAAGCAACACAGTGCAATATTAGCAGTTGTTTACCAGCACTTTATCGTGCAAAACGAGCGCTTGTAGTTGGCGATACAAAGCAATTAAGGCATTACTCTTTTTTAGCAAAATCAAAAGAGGCTCAGCTTCGCACTAAGAATCAACTATCACTCTCGAGTGAGGGGGTTGTTAGTTATCGTGATAATTCAATTTTAGATTTGACATTAAATACACTCAATAGCGATCAGCAATTAGCCTTTTTAGATGAGCATTTTAGAAGTAAACCTGAGTTAATTCATTTTAGTAACCGCTATTTTTATCAATCAAAATTAAAAGTAATGCAGCATCGCCCTTGTACAAGCAGTGGGCATTTATTTATCCATCGCGTTAATGGTGAAAGAGATAAAAATGGCGTTAATCAGCTCGAAGCCAACGCTGTAATCGCGAGCATAAAACAGCAAATGAGTGATGATCGAGAAGCGGGTGTTTATCACAGTATCGGAATTGTTTCGCCATTTCGAAGCCAAGCAGATTTTATAGCAAAGCAAATAGACGCTAATTTTAGTGACGCTGAAATAATTAAACATAAGCTCAGAGCCGCCACTCCTTTTGGTTTTCAGGGGGAGGAACGCGATGTTATGTTGATCTCTTTTGCCGTCGATAATGATGCAAAACGTGCGGCAGTATATTTAAATAAAGCAGATGTTTTTAACGTGACTATAACGCGGGCAAGACAAGCACAGCATTTATTTTTATCCATTGATGAAACACAGTTACCAGAACATTATTTATTAAGACGTTACTTAGGCTCGGTAAGTGAGTTTGCAGCCGCTCATACGTGTTTGTCTGATGTCGATGATTTTCAACGCGATGTAATACAAGAGCTGATGAAATTGCAGATAGAAACATGGCCTGGGTATGCTGTTGCGGGGACCGAGGTTGATATTTTATGCCGCTATCATGGCCGCTACTTAGCTGTCGATCTGATTGGTTACCCTGGACCTTGGGCTGATTTCTTTGAACTGGATACCTATAAGCTATTTAGTCGTGCCAATATTGAAATGCTACCCATAAGCTATGGCTTATGGGTTGTCGATAGAGATACCTGTATGCAAGCAATTGTTAGTCGGTTGAAGATGAGTAACAACAAGACTTAATATTTATTTAGGCTTGTTGTGTACTGGCATCTTTAACTTCTTTAGTTTCGAACAAGTTTACTTCGGCACTTGATTGGCTGACGCTGTTTTTTTGTAAGGCAATATAGAGATCTGAATGCACGTAGATGCCGTCTTTACCGGATGTCATACCAGCAATTTCAAACCATGATAGTAATTGCCGCTTTCTGCCAGCAAGTTCTAATCGAATACCACGTTTTTTAAATATCACGTCTAAATCGGCGAGCATGGCCATGACACTTAAATCTAAATGGGTGAAGCAGGGGACTGCGTCGATAATAACGCATTGCGTGTCGTCTTTTTGCCGCGCATATTGTTCTAGCAAACGCCGTTTAAAGTAACCGGCATTAAAGTAAGTTAAAGGAGAATTAAAACGATAAATAAAGACTCCTTGTACTGACTTTGCTTTATCTGTGGCATCAAGGCTCCTAACAACGCCCTTAATATCAACACCTAATATATTGTCGGTAGGGCGCATTACGGTGCGAATAAACTGGAATAACCCCAATAGTACAGCGAGAGTGATGCCTGGTATTACGCCAATAAATAACACTGCGAATAAGGTGGCTAGCGCAAGGTAAAATGCTTGTTTGTCTTTACGCTTTAATAGCCAAATGGCTTTTAAGTCTAATAAATGGATTGAAGCAATAATAAGCACAACACCTAATGCTGCACTGGGAATAAATTCTAGGGGAGCGGTTAAAAATAGGGCGATAACAGCAATAATTCCCGCTGCGATAATCGACACTAATTGCGTTTTACCACCGGAATCATCGTTAACAGCTGTACGAGAGTCTGCACCACTGACAGCAAAACCTTGTGATAAAGCAGAGCCAATGTTCGCAATACCTAACGCTCTAAACTCTTTGTCAGCATCTATGTCGTAACCATTTTTAGCTGCAAAACTGCGAGCGGTTAGCATCATACTGACAAAGCTAACTATTGCTAAGTTAAGTGCAGGCACGACAAGTTCACGAATAATACCAATATCATAAATAGGGGTGTTAAACACTGGAAGGCCACCGGTTACAGTGCCAATTGTGTTGATATCAAACTGCTTTAAATTAAAAACCCACACTAATAGGGCACCAAATGCGATAGCAAACATAGATGCTGGCCAAGTCGGTTTTAGTCGCTTCATGGCAAAAAAAACACCGAGGGTAAACAGGGCCATTAATAGAGTAGGAATGTGGGTTTGTGATAAATAAGTAGGCACACCTCCTAATCGTTCAAGTAAATATCTGTCATCGAAGGTAAAACCGAATACTTTAGAAAATTGGCTGACAATAATCGTAATTGCAACACCGTTTAATAAGCCCATTAAAATAGGCTTGGATAAGAAGTCTGCTAATACCCCTAATTTAAATCGGCTAGCAATAAAGCACCAAAAGCCAGTCATCGCGGTCATAGTTACAACGAGTTGCCAGTGTTTAACACTGTCCCCAGCTGCAAGTGGTGTCACCACCGCAGCAATAACCGCACATGTTGCTGCATCTGGTCCGACAATCAATTGTTTGGAAGTACCAAACAAGGCATATAAAATCATAGGTAATATGCATGAATATAGCCCGACAGCGGCGTTAACCCCAGTAAGTTGTGCATACGCGATAGCAACAGGTAGAGCAACGGCGGCAACGGATAACGCAGCCCTCACATCATCAGCAAACCACTTTCGTTCATAATGAAGTAAAGTGTTTAAACCCGGCATAAAATCATACAAACGCGACAGCACTAAAGTTTCCTTATTTAATCGTAAGCACACTTGGATAGTAAATTTAATATACCAACAAGTATAGCTCAGGGTTGAGGATTTTTTAATAAATAGCAGATACTTAGACTTAGGACTACTTTTGGTTCAGTGTTAAGTCTGATGAAAAAGTTTAAGGATATGCGATATTAGCTGGTTGGTGTTACCACATCGCTAATATCATACTAGATGGTGGTTAAGATAAAACCAGCGCAGAGCAATGGCTTTATCTTAGAGTGTGTAAATGCTTATTAGAAACTTTTAGCGTGCAGAGTATTGGTGAGCCTTTAATACTTCAAGAGAGACTACTTGTAACGATTTTTCATGGGTGGCCTCAAGTATAACCGGCGGAGCTACGTTTTCAGCAACCGCATGGTGCCAGCGCACGGCACATAAACACCATTTATCACCAGCCTTTAGGCCTGCAAAATCGTACATTGGATTAGGCGTTATCAAGTCATTGCCTTGTGCTTTTGAAAACTGTAAAAATTCATCAGTCATGATGGCACATACACTGTGGTTACCAACATCAGATGCAGGGACATAGCAAAATCCTTCTCGAGTGTAGCCTGTATTCCCGCAGCACAAATGCAAGCGCGTACCTAATACATTTAATTGATTGCTCATAAAACTACCTTGTTATAATTTGTATTGTTTTACATTGAGTCTGCTTTCAGACTATGTGAAAACGTGGTGGATGAAAAGCTGAATATTGATAGATAGCATGGAGATCACAAATAACATAGCCATTAAAAATATTAAACGTCAGTTTATTAAACTAATGGCGAGGCCAAAATCAGTTCAATATTCATTTATAGTTGCGTGTTGTGTGATTATTGTGCAATTGTGTTTTTGTTGGCTAGCAATTTTTACGTTTACTGTACTAGTAAAAATTTATTATGGTAGCTTTGCGGCTACTATACGTTTGTCTTATATCCAGAATCTATATATATGTGAATATGGTATTTGAATAGCTTTTGATTTCAAATAAACACTTAATTGTAATTGGCAGTATAATTACAGTTTTTATAAGCTCTCGATGTATCAATACTATGGAGCTTTACATTGTTACACGTGAGGAAAAATGAGTAATCTAAGTCTGAAAAATAAGCTGTTGCTATTAGCTATTTTGCCGCTCACGCTGCTGTTAATTAGTTTAATGGCCAGCTCATATTATTTAGAGTATCAAAATCAGCAGCAAAATTTTGTATCGTTTAAAACAAAATTAATTGCTGACAAAGAAAGTTTATTAGCAACTGAGGTTGAGATAGGCCGCCAAATAATTAATTACGAACTAGCCAAGGGGACTAAAGAAGATGCAAAAAATGCATTGCGAGATCTCACTTTTGGTAAAGATGGTTACTTTTTTATCTATGATACAAAAGGCGTTAGTATTTTCCATGCGTTATTGGGTGATGCAATTGAAGGGCAAAATAAAATAGCCATGACCGATCCTAATGGTAAAAAAATAATTGTTGGGTTGCTTGAGCAAGCAAGACAAGGTGGCGGTGCTTTTTATTATGATTTTCAAAAGCCTAATACAACGGGTTTAGTTGAAAAAATGGGCTATGCAGCGATGGTTCCTGGTACAGATTGGATGCTAGGAACGGGCGCTTATATGGATGATATTGAAGCTGAGCTAACAAAGTACCAAGCAACAATACAAGCTCATATGAATGAAAAAGTAACGACCCTGTTATTAATTGCATTATTTTGGGTGGTGTTGACGGTGTTTTTTGCCTTAATTGCGGCAAACAATATGGTAAAACCAATTCACAATATGGTGCAAAACTTAGATGATATTGCAAAAGGCGAAGGTGATCTGACTAAGCGCTTAGAAGTGCATAGTAACGATGAAATTGGTCAATTGGGTAATTCATTTAATGTGTTTGTTAGTAAACTACATAGCATTATCACCAATGTGGCAGATGTAACCCGTGATGTAAAAGATTCATCAAATGATATCAATACACAAACACAGTTAATTGAAAATCAGTTAGTAAACCATAATCATGAAACTGAGCTGGTAGCAACGGCGATCACCGAAATGTCAGCAACATCTCAGGAAGTCGCGCAAAATACCACACAAGTGGCGGTATCAACCCAGTCAGCCACGCAAGATGTTGCCAATGCTCAAAAATGTGTAGATGTTTCTTTAGAAGAAGTTTCAAATTTAATGAGTGAGATTAATCAAGCTGCTGAACAGGTTAATTCATTAAGTGAACAATCTAAAAAAATTAACAGTGTATTAAGTGTTATCGGTGGCATTGCTGAGCAAACTAACTTACTGGCCCTTAATGCGGCTATTGAAGCTGCAAGGGCTGGCGAGCAAGGCCGTGGTTTTGCGGTTGTAGCTGATGAAGTGAGAAGTTTAGCCAGTCGTACACAAGAGAGTACGTTAGAGATTAATGAAATGCTTAATGAGTTACATACGCTAGTCACGGCTGCGGTAAAGGCAATGTTGGCAAGTCAGCAAAGCTGTAATCGCTCAGTTGAGTCATCTCGCGCAATTTCTGAAAGTTTAGGAGCGGTAACCAGCTCGGTTACTACAATTAACGATATGAGCACACAAATAGCTACCGCTGCCACAGAGCAAAGTAGTGTAACTGAGGAAATTAACCGTAACGTTTTTGCGATTCAAGAAATCGTTAATGAGCTTACTCGTTCAATTAAAACAACCTCATCAGTCAGTCATCACTTAGCTGGTCGAGGGGAGAGTTTAGGCGATTTGGTAGGTCAGTTTAAGATCTAATATAAACAAAAAATAGCGGTATTATTGTTGAGCAGTAATAAATAAAGATCAGGCTTTAAATAGCCTGATCTTTGACTTTAAATATAAATGAATCAGTTTAAACTGAACACAAAACCGCTAGATTAGCTATTGAGTTTGCCCGTTGACGATTCTAAGTGTGCACGCACAAACCATTGAAACTGTTCTAAATCGGCAAGTTGGCTAATTAGCATATCCTCAGATACAGGATCGAGCTCTGATAGCTTGCCAATCGCACTTCGGTGATCGCCATTAATCCCATTGTATACTTTATCAAGCGCAACTAAATGATCTTTTACCAAGCCCTTACCAATTGCGTAATCTTGCCATGAACGACGATCAACTATCGATTTTGGAGTACCAACCGGAACTCCGCCCAGCGTAGCGATTCGCTCGGCGATGGTGTCGGTCATTGCTCTGATCACTTCAACCTGAGGGTCGAGCATTTCATGCACGCCAATAAAATTT
Organism: Pseudoalteromonas sp. SR45-6; assembly: GCF_014163545.1. NCBI lineage: Bacteria > Pseudomonadati > Pseudomonadota > Gammaproteobacteria > Alteromonadales > Pseudoalteromonadaceae > Pseudoalteromonas > Pseudoalteromonas sp. SR45-6. The sequence continues at coordinate 30,673 of NZ_JACJDM010000027.1, read as the reverse complement.
GGGCCAACTACATTCCAATGAATATGTTTTAGAGTCAATTGTAAATCGATCAGTGCGACCATGCGGTTATCAAGTGTAGCAATGGTATTTTTTGCAGATTCTTCATTCATACCTGGGGCAGTAAATTCAGCGATTTTGTTTGTTTCGTTATTGTTACTCATTATTCCTCCTGATTTATAAGGAATGTTCACAGCGTCTAATAAAGTCTATGAACATGCGTTAGTTTATATAAAGCAATGGCTGTGCCGATAAAAATTATTTTTTAAGTTTCTGATATTTAATAATTTATATGTTTTTTGAAGTTGGGTGATGAAAGCATTTCTTTGAAATGCCATGAAAAATATGCACTTTTTTGTAAAATCTGCAAAATAAAAGATGCTGTTACGTGTTAGCGAATTACTTACTCTCAATAATAACTGTGATACAGAAGTGTATTATCATTGTTGATTAATCATCACTTACATATACTCAACCCATCTTGTTATTAAAGGAGAAGTGCATGTTGAGATTTTTTTCTATCGAGCAGGGGGTGATCAGAGAGTTAGAGCCTTCATCCGATACCTCTCTTGAAGCATCAATCAGAAATGCACACTGGATTGACACAATCAATCCAACAGAAGATGAGCGAAACACGCTCGCAAAAACGCTCAATATAACTTTTCCTGAGTCAGGGGATGTGCAAGAGATTGAAGCTTCATCGCGATGCTTTATCGACAATGAAGGCTTGCATGTGCACGCATTGTTTATGTCGCCCAATGAAGGACGTTTTAATACGGTAACAGTGGCCTGTTTACTACAGGACAACTGTTTGCTGACCATCCGCGATGACGAGCTGGCTGACTTTCGATTGTTACGTTTAAGAGCACGTAAAGGTCAAGTAATGTGTGATACGCCAAAGCAGTTATTGGTTACATTATTTGATCAAAAAGTCGAAAACCATGCTGATATGCTCGAGGATATGCATCATCAGTTAGAGAAACTCAGTGCGTATGTACTAGAAGAAGATGACTCTGATCTAGAAGAAGCGGTCAGTCGTATCGCGCGTTTAGAGGATGCCAATGGGAAAGTGCGCTTGTGTTTAATGGATACGCGGCGCAATATTTCGTTTTTAATACGTCGTTTAGGTGTACAAAATGAGGATCGCGAATCACTACGAGAAATTGTACTTGATATAGATACGCTAATGTCTCACTGTACCTTTTTGTTTGATAAGGTGAACTTTTTGATGGATTCAACACAAGGTTTTATTAACATTGAACAAAATCAAATTATCAAAACCTTCTCTATTGCTTCGGTGGTTTTTTTACCACCTACCGTAGTCGCCAGTGTATATGGGATGAACTTTAATATAATGCCTGAGCTGCAATGGGAATGGGGTTACCCATTTGCAATTGGCATTATGTTGCTATCGGGCTTTGCCCCTTATTTATTTTTTAAACACAAAGGCTGGCTGTAGTGTGTGCCAAGGACTACTTGGCATACACGATTACACGAGTTTATATTCATTTTATACGGATAGCGGTCTTATTATCACCTTGCATTAAGATAATAAAGCGGCCGCTAGGCGTACAAAGTCTGACGAGGTAAGTATACCCACGAGTTTATTTTTTTCAGTGATCACAGGCATGCAACCATGGCGGTTATCAACAAAAAACCGAGCAACATCTTGCAGTGGTTGGGTTGCTAGTACAGTGGCAAAATCGGTTGCCATAATAGTGTGTATTTTCGTTTGTTTTTCCTTTCGTTCAAGTGCGCTAGGGCTGTAATTAGCCATAATATTCATCACTTGGGCAATCATGATTTTTTGTGTCAACATACCCACTAGTTCGCCATTGTGATCAATTACCGGAATATGGCGGATATTTTTTTCCTTCATTAGATTATGTGCGTCGTGTAGGGTGTTTTCTGCACTTACGGCATATGGATCTGATGTCATTAAATCTGCAACTGTTTGGCTCATTTTGGCTCCTGTTAAATTACTAACCAGAACTTTGGTTAAAAAGGTTTACTAAAATAGCTACTGGAGACAGATTTATTATCCAGAGCTCATATTATTATTTATTCTAGCCTGGTTTTTTCTTATTGCACTTTATCAAGATCAAGGCTTTGTATTTTGTATAGAAATAGTTTTTAGCTTGGCCATCCATAGCCATTGAGGATAGATTTATTATCCGAAGCTCAGATTATTTATCTTTATGCGAAAAATTATCCCTGAGTGTACCAACCCAGCTTGAAAATTTATGCATCGCCGAGCTGCCTTTGCCCAGTAGCTCATGCATTTCTGCTTCAAAATGGATTTGTTCTTTACTACTTGGCTCTGGTAATGGCGGTAAAATATGAGCAAAGTAGGTTTTATCAAGCAGGCGGTGTAATAACCGCTCGCCAATAAAGGGCTTGCCGCTGTTGAGCGCTCTAGCTCCTTTAATTAGGTTACGAATATCATATTGGGTTGGGCTAATGTCGGGCACTTGTTTAGGGATATTAAGTAACTTATATACCCCAATACGTGCTGTACGAATAGAGGCTTCCATCGTGAATATAATATCGTTGTGGGTTTCAACAAATTGACCAATCAAACCTAAGTTTGTACAACCTTCAGGAACTGAGGTGGGTCTGTCACCAGCTGCACGAGTCATAAATTGAGCTGTGATATAAGGCATTAGCGCTGTACGTATCTTGGTATTGGCAATGATTTCATCAAGCTGCTGTTCAATGCCCAAATGGTAGCAAAGCTCCGTAATTATTTCTTCACCGCTACATTGTGGCATTGTTTTAACGATACGATTACCTTGTTTGTCCATTAATAAACCATAGACCCAAAGTACTAACGTATCATCGGGTTGATCTGGAAAATGAGGTTGGCGGTTACACGTTACACTCAATAGCCAGTTAGAGTCTGTAAAAGTAATAATGCCGCCAGTTACCGTGCGACCAGAGTAAGGATCGTTTACTGATAATGTCTTTAGCTTATCTATAAGTGGGGATGGCTTGCAAGTTAGTGTGGCTGACTCCCACATAGATTTATCAATATCGCCATAAAATTTTTCGGGTTTACCAAAAACAGCTGATTTCTTCGCGAGGTTTTTCCATAAATTCCACCCGCTATTTTCGCCGGGATCGTGTTTTTCACAGTTTAGCTCGGGCACATTTTGCATGTCGCCATAAGCGGTATGCTCTGTCATTGAACCCGTTAGTGCATAAACTAAATCGTCTGGAGCAACGTTAATATGCTGTGCTTGACCTTTTATAGTGGCATGGATCCCCGTTACGGTTTTTTTATTACCGGTAAATGTTATATCCAGATCGTTTACACGGCTTGCAAATTGAAAATTCACGCCTTTGTCTCGTAATAAATTAGCAAGCGGTTTAATAAAGGTATCGTATTGATTATATTTCGGAAAAAGTAAAACAGACATGTCGGCAAAGCCATCAATAGAATCAAGAAAGCGATGCAAATACAGTTTAGTTTCTAACAAGCTATGACAATTTTTAAAGGCAAACATAGTACGAAATAAAAACCAAAAATTGCTTTGTAAAAAACCTTTGCTGAAATAGTCTTCAATGCTGAGATCGTCAAGCTCTTCTTTGCGCTTGAGCATTAAACGGATCAGCTCCCATTGCTGGGCTTTATTCAGGCCAAAGTCACTTGCATCGAGTATCTCACCGCATTTATTTATTAAACGGGCTTGTGAGTAATTAGCGTCGTTATCATTAATTAAACGGTACTCATCAAGCACAGAATAGCCTTCGGGCAGTTCAACAGCGGGAACGTCTTGAAACAGATCCCACAAGGTGTCGTAATTCCAGTTCATTTCACGGCCACCACGAATAATATAGCCGTCATCAGGGTTACCCGCGCCATCCATTGAACCGCCTTCAATATCCATTTCTTCCAAAATGGTAATATTTTCAGCGCTCATATGGCCATCACGGATAAGATAAAATGCCGCTGCTAGGCCACCAATACCTCCACCAATGATCCAAGCATTACGTTTTTCTATACCGGGTGTAGGCAGCGTTTTATGACGTGCATAAGGAGCAATAAAATCATGAGGGGGCAAGGTATTAAGTGGTTTATTGCCCCAAAAATCAGCCGTTGCGTCAGCTTCATGTTGGAAATTACTTGCTGCGGTTGCAGAAATATTAAACTTCGCTATTGCTTTATTCGTCATTAGCCATCCCTCTTCATGAATATAGATAAGTGTCAGTACTGTTTGCAAGTCTCTCCATAATTGCACGAGGCAAGCATAGTCATGTTGCAGTAGATCAAAGTTTTAGTTCGCGAGGGGGTTTATAAGTTAGCTGCTGGAAATTGATTTGTTATCTGAAATTGAGGTTAACAATGGCAACTTAACCAAGTTGCCATTGTTAAGGCGTTTATTTGTTTTATTACTCACAGCATACTAAAAAGTACCGAGGCGACTAACAATACAGCCATAAAAATATTGAATGCTCGTAGGCGCTTGCGATCTTTTAGCCATACTTGTAGCTTTTGTCCGACTAACGTCCATGAGCAGACACAGGGTAAATTAACTATACCGAAAATAAGACCTACAAGTACCACTGCACCAATTCCTTTGGATGGGGCATAAACACTCACTGCACTTAATGCCATAGTCCAGGCTTTCGGGTTAACCCATTGAAATAAAGATGCTTGTACAAAAGAAAGAGGTCTAGTATCGCTATTTTTAGCACCGATAGGAGTTTTATTACTGGCAATTTTATAAGCAAGATAAAGCAAATAAGCAATGCAAAGCACTTTTAATAGCTGGTAACTCCATGGCACAAAGTCAAATAATTGCATGACACCTAAACCAACCAATACGAGCATGATCACAAAGCCAATTGTTACGCCGAGTAAATGTGGCAATGAACGTTTAAAACCAAAGTTAGCGCCTGAGTTCATTAACATCAGGTTGTTAGGACCTGGGGTGATGGAAGATACAAGTGCAAATAATGCTAATGCTGATACCAATTCAATATTCATTTATAGTTGCTCAGTTGATAATGATTGTGCAATTATATTTTGTATGGCTCGCAATTTTTGCGCTTATTAATCTATTAAAAATTTACTTTAGCAACTTAATATGAAAAAAGATCGAATTAACGACAGGATATTGCAAGAATTAAAGCGCAGTGGTCGAATTGCCAACGCTGAACTTGCTGATTTGGTTGGTTTATCCCCATCAGCATGCTTGCGCCGTGTACAAGAGTTAGAAAAAGCAGGTGTGATCAAAGGCTACCGAGCAGTTATTAATAATCAAGCGTTTGGACTTGGTTTTGTCGCGTATGTGGGGGTGGGTTTAAATGAGCACTCTACGAAATCACAACGAGCTTTTGAACAAGCACTTGAGTTTATTGATGAAGTTAAAGAGTGCCATAATGTCACAGGAGCATTTGAATATTTACTTAGAGTAGAAACCGCTGATATTAAGTCTTATAAAGCATTCCATGCTGATGTTTTAGGATCAATCCCACAGGTACGAACGATCACTTCGCATGTAGTGATGGACTCACCAAAAGATGAGCGGGCGTAAAGTAGTTGGATAATCTATCTTATTAATAGTTGAGGTTAATAGAGCCTTGCTCGCAAAGCTCAAAATTAAGGCGAATTAATTAAATATTATCTTTCATAGTAGTTACATGCGCCTTTAGTTGAATAACCATTTGGGCTTGCTTTATACCATCCAGATCCAGGGCTGGCTTGAGCACACATCCTATAACCATTTACTTTACTTGCATATACATACCATGGATCAGTAGCGGCAGATGCATTAGATGCTATTGCTGTAAATATAAAAGTTGCAAGCAACAAAGTGGTGTTAATTAATTTCATATCATCATCCTTATTTATAATTTAATATATTGATTTTAAATGAGTATTAAATTTAAAATCAATAGTGTACCGATATTAGCACTGTGTATTGTTTGCGTAAAGGGTTCTTTAAAAGCATGTGTTATGAAAAAATTTAGGTGTAGGGAATTTGCACATAAAGGGATTTTCATTTTAATAAGTATGCTGGCGTTATTTATGTTGCTTCGATTTAACATTAGGACATATTAAGGTAAGTTTTTGATAAACTTGTAGCCACATAGAAGTCACAGGCAATAGTCAGCTTTTTATGTGAAGAAGAGCCATTTTATTGTTAGAATGGCTCTTCTTTAGTTAAGAACTATAGTAACTATCATCGCTGATACGCAGTGCCATACAATCGCTGTGGCCGTTTATAATCATGCTTTTATCAACGCGTACGCCAGCACCGGCGTATTTACCTGCTGCGGTAAAACTACATATTTGCACAAAGTAGTCAGCTACTTTAGGAAGGGCAAATAACTGCTGGTATATTTGCTCTTGAGAGGCAAAATGACCCGTTGTTTTTTCTATTACGTGTTGTTGTTCATCAACGAGTTGAATATTTGCACCGCATCGACCAACAATCGGTTTAACGACATAGCCTGTTTGCAATAGCTCATCATTTAAATCAAAAGCAGTATTGAGTAAAAACGGATGATTTGGAAATAAACTCCACAGTACTGGCAAAATTGCTTTATTACTGGGTATTAATGTCCATAGCGGCTCAAAAACCATCACATTTTTACGAAGTAATACATCGACCAAGCGTGGGGTTTTACCAGATTGCCAGTGCGGCTCAAAATCATCGCTTTGGGATTGATCTGCCTCACACTCTAGTCTTATTTGATCAAGAGCGGTTTCCCATGACCATGTTTTCCAAACGTAACTGAGTTTTTCGCCATCAGCATCAACAATATTGCCCGCTGCGTCCCAGTGTAAATCAGTCAAACCAATGATTACTTTGCACTCAAAACCAGCGGCTTCAATGGCTTCTTTCATAAACAATGCATGGTAATGTTCTTCTGGCTCATCATCTTGCAATATATGGACAAGGCCGTTTACTTCACTTTTTCGCCATGCCCTTACTAAATCTTTAAATAAATCATGGCCGGCATCAATGCCCGTTTTAACACCAAAGTGTTTGGCCCATTTACCTTGTACTTTGCCACTTTCCATATAGCACGATGCTGAATCGCAGTTGTATTCATAGACTTTCAAGCCTGCGGGAGTTAATGCAAAATCAAATCGACTGGTGATCAGTTGATTTAAGCGATTATCCCAGGATTGGCGGATCTTATTGAGCACCGCATCGGGTAAATTAAACTTTTTTAATAGCTCAGGATGCTGCAGTACATAGTCTGTTGCATGCATAAACAAGCCATGTAATTCATTGGTAGCATGTTCAATAGTTTGTTGAGCGGTTTTTGAAATTGTAAAATAATGATGTTGATCAGCATTAACTGAAGTCAATTTATGCCCATGCATCATCTCTACGTAGGCTGCTTCATCGTCATTGGCAATGTTAAGCCATGACTTAGTGGCTTGCCCATAATCAGTGGCATATTGGGCTTTTATGGCAAACAGATCAGTGCTTATTTCAGGCGTCGGTTCACTAAATTCGCTGTGCTCAGTTTGTGTCATCCAGCCTAAAATAGTGGCGTCACTGTAAGAGCACTCAATCCAGTAGTCACCTTCTTTTGTGACTTTCGCTTTGAGTTCGCGACACCACTGTTGATCTTGCGGCCATAGCTGATGGGCCACGTTTTGTTCAGCAAGACGAATTTTATCCTGATGTACTTCAACCACCACCGCAACATGGCCAGTTTCTTCAAATTCACCGCCTTCTTCCCAAATGAGTAAACTTCCTACCACTGGGTGGTGTTTTGCACCATTACGAAATGCTTGTAAAGGCAACCTGGTTTGATTGTTTATGTCACGCACTGAGCGTAGCTCAAAAATATCGTAAGCCATTGCAACATCATCAAAAATATAGCCATGATTGAGATACATCCAGCGTCGCGCAAATTCAACACATTGCCATTTATAGCCCATGTAAATACCATCGAGGTAACTACGATAGGCGCTACGGTTAGGATAAATTGTTTCGTCAGCTGTATCGTAATCAGACGAATAAACAGCAACATTACCAGGCGCATAACCTAATAATTCACCAAACTGACTGACAGGAACGCGGGATTTGATAGACAAAGTAATTCAAAATTAAGGAGTGATAATTTGCAGACTATAGGAGTGAATAAGGCCGATAGCAAGATAATAAATATAATCTTTCAGGCATTTTATATGTTGCTGCTAGATGCGTTAACCAACCGTTATTGCGTATTACAAAGAGCTCATTAATCACTTAATTATCATTTAGTTGATTTACGTCTTTATTGTCCCCATATTAACTAAAAACAGTCATTAAAGGGAAGTTATGCGTCATTATCCATTATATAAAATTGATGAAAAATGTTTACGTCGCTTAGGTCAGGGAGTTTTAAAAACTTATAATTTAAATAAAATTATAGGTTTAGATACTGAAAAAGCAATCGCTAAAGAGTGTGAAGACTTACTTGCGCTGAATGAAGATTGTAATGCAGAGCATTTTGCCGAGCTTCGTCAAAGGCGGGCAATTAGTGACAGCGTGCCAGATGATGATCTATACGCGCAAGTTGTAGAAGCTGATGATGGTAGCTTATTTATAGTCAGTGTTTGTCGTAATGATGATGACGAGACTATGTTTGAAGTGTTTAGTGAGCATCCGTTATCAGAACCATTACTTGCACAGCTGGTCCGCTATATTAGTAAGGTATTTTGCTGGTGTACGCCTAGATATATTTGTATATGGCCAGCACCAGGATCAATACCAGCCAAACAACTGCTAAGTTTGGCCGGTAGCCGCGCTGTTGATTCATTGTTAGCAGCACAAGATCCTAAACTGACTGTTGATGAATTACTCTGTGCAGATATTGCATTGCAGCCGTTTGAACTTGATAAAGATTGGCCTTGGTATGAGCGTGACTATACTCAGTTTTTAATGCAGCATCCTGAAATGGCAACAATAGTACCAATTAGCGAAAAAGACGATATCAGCGAAGCTATTGCAGCCGGATTGTGCAGCGCGGCGTTTTATAGAGGTAAGCCACTGGGTATGATAATGGCTGAGTCGAGCGATGAGCTAGGGTTTAACGGTTTACTAATCAGTGATATTTTTATTACTGGGCAATTTAGAGGACAGGGCTTTGCATCCCCAATGCAGCGTTTATATTATCAACAGCATATGCAAGATTTTGAATTTTTCTTTGGCTACATTCATGCTGATAATAAACCTTCGTATAACAATGCACTTAAACAAGGACGAGAGTTGCTGCGCCAAGAAGTGTACCTTCCTGCGCATTTATTCTTATAGTTGTTTTGCTATTAATTTCAAAAAAATTAATCAGCTAGAGTAAAAACTTGGTGTTGTCTTGTGGCAATATAGTGGTAATTAAGCTAGCCTTTTTATGGTTATTAGTTTTATTAAGTATGATATGAAGCCTAAACGTTTGACTCGTTATTTGCCGCTTAATTCATTAGTTATGTGCTTGGCAGCTTTGCCAAGTTTTTCATATAGTAATGAGCAAGATACTAACCTATTTGAGATCCCGCTTGAGAGCTTACTTAACATTGAAGTTGTGAGCCCTTCACAAACCGTAAAAAAGATAAGCCAAGCGCCGAATATTATTAGCTCAGTTAACGCCACTCAAATTGCAAGTATGGGCGCGCGAACGCTATCAGATATATTGAAAATGTTGCCTGGCGTACAAATACTATCGCGGCGAAATGGCCGAGACATGGTGTGGATCCGAGGCATTCCATCAGGTCGAAACAGCAAAGTAATGTTAACTATTGATGGCGTACCTCAGCGGGAAGGTTTAATTGGAGGCTGGTCTCCTGATGAACAGATACAAATAAATAATATTGAGCGAATAGAAGTTATCCGCGGACCAGGATCTGCATTATATGGTGGTGATGCATATTCAGGTTTGATTTCTATTTTTACGAAAGCAAAAGCGCCTGAACGAACTCGCATCTCAGCAGGGGGTGGCAGTTACGACCGTCAATCAGCTACTATCAATACGGGGAAAGAGTTTGCGGGCGGAACATTTGTTTTGTCAGGGCGACTCTTAGATAGCAAAGGCTATCCTCAACAATATGACCGCAACGGTTTTGCATCAACGCATGATAATAATGTTGATGCTAAAAGTCTGGGAGTGTCTTTACGCAATGAACAGTGGCAATTTGCTATAAATTATGATGATTACACGACAGAGTATCCTCATTATTCGTCAAATCAATATAAATCTCAACGCTATCAAACACTCAGTGCGCACATTCAAAATAAACTTAGCTTTGATAAATTATCGATAGAAAATCAATTGTATACCTACAAGGTGAAGCGCTACTTTGAGCGCACGATTACCGATCTGCAGGGCAATATTGATTTTTATTCTGACTCAGACTTGGATTCCACATCAAATGGTGTGCGCAGTCAGTGGAGTTACGCGTTTAATCCAAATCACCATGCTATTTTGGGGCTGACCTTTCAACAACGTCAAGTTGGTGAATATCATGAGACGATAAAAAAACAAAACGCGGTAGAAGTTAATGAGTATGAATCAAGGGTGATTCGAGATGGTGACTTAACACCATCAAGCCATAACCGAGCTATTTACTTTCAACAAGAATCACTATTTTTTGAGCAACGCTTAGGATTGACGGTTGGTGTGCGGGTTGATGACTACCCTGAGTTCAGCTCAGAAACTTCTCCGCGGATTGCTGTGACTTATCAAGGTAATGAACAGTGGTCTGGTAAATTGATATGGGGAACGGCTTTTCGAGCGCCTACTTTTTTACAGCAATATGAAGTGCGCAGTGACAATAATATATCAGGAAATCCAAATCTAAATCCTGAACAAATAGAGACATTTGAAGGTGAGTGGGTTTATCATTTTTCAGCTAATAATAATATTACTCTGCGCGGGTTTAGCAGTTACTTGAGTGAGTTTATTCAGTCTGTAAATGGTAAGCCTTACGAAAATAGCAGTGAGCAATTACACGTTCCTGGATATGAAGTTGAGTGGAATAATCAATATTATGCAGATTGGTCTCACTTTAACCGCATTAGTACTTCATTTAATTATACCCGAGTTAATTCAGAGCAAGCGTCATTGGCAAAAGATACATTAAATTGGCTGCTGTTTATGGAGGATGAGCAATTTTCATTTTATGCGGGAATTAATTACCTTAGTCGGCGTAACCAAAGCCTAAGCTATCATACCAGTGTAAAAGTGCCAGAAATTGCACAACGAGATAATAAAGGTAGCTACTGGACTTTGGATGCTCACTTGAGTTATCGCCCTAGTAAGCAAAGTGCGTGGCAATGGACTATTGGTGTAAAAAATATGTTTGATAAACAGCATTATAACCCTACCTATGCGCCAGATAGCTACTATGACGTAAGGAAAGAGCCACAAAGTTATGAAATGAGTGTGGCATTGTCATTTTAATAGGATGACCTGCTAGGTTATTTAAAACAGTTAATGCAAAGCGGGTTATCAAGGTGCTTTTTAAATTCAATGTTTGCTGATAGCCATGTTGAAGGCTAACTTGCTTGTATGGTCCTGGGCAACACTTGTCCTGCGAATAGATATAAATATTGACTTCATCCAATATAGAATATTGCAATATCTCTCCTAAATATGCACAACTTTAGGTCTAAAAATAAATCCTAACAGAGGTAATAGTTAACTTTAGAGCGAAGTTTTTTAATTTGTTGAAATAGTTTTCCTCTTTCGTCGGTCTTTGCATGTGGGCACTAATAATAATAATCATTTCAAGAGGTCGTGAGTAGGATGACTAAAGTTAAACGCAGTAGGTTGGGTATGCCAGCGATACTTTATCGAGGTAGCTTATTACTAGGGTCGATGGCTGTTTTTGCAACGGCGACACTTTATTTTGCAGGCGCATTTAATCGTGATGCAGTAACAGCACAAAAATTTGTTGATTTGCAGCAAGGTGACACACCACATGCCGGTTTTCGTCGTGCGCATGCTAAGGGTATGTGTATAACGGGTAATTTTGAATCAACAGGGGCACTATCTTCTTACTCGGTCGCAGAGGTGTTTAAAAAGGGCAGTACGCCATTTTATGGGCGTTTCTCAATTGCAGGTAATAATCCAACCGCGCCAGATTTAAAAGCACCGGTGCGCAGTCTAGCATTTGCAGTAAACAGTGGCACAGTCGATGAATGGCGTGTTGCTATGAATACGCCTCCTGTAATGGCAGTTGCTACACCTGAGGCATTTTTTCAGCAATTGCAGGCATTATCACCGGATCCTATAACAAAACAACGAGACCCAGAAAAAATAACAGCGTTCTTTAAAGCACATCCAGAAAGTAAAGCATTTAATGATTGGAAAGCTGACTATGTGCCTGCCAATAGTTTTGCCGCTGAACGTTATCATAGTATCAATGCGTTTTATTTACATAATGAGCTAGGTGATAAACAAGCTGTGCGTTGGGTTGCGCGTCCGCACAAAGCGACAAATAATGCTGCGCTGCTCGATACGTCATCGGCCAACGCACTTCAACAAGAGTTGGCATCACGTTTAGATCAAAACGCTGTTAAATTTGATTTAATTTTTACCTTAGCGGCGTCTAATGATGATGAAAATAATCCAACCATACCGTGGCCCTCAGATAGACAGACGATAAATGCTGGCACATTATCAATCGTTTCTTGGCACAACCAAGAAAACGCAGCCTGTGGCGACGCAAACTTTGATCCGTTGGTGTTACCGCAGGGTATGAGTGCGACAGCCGATCCGATTTTACGTGCGCGTGGTGCCGCGTATGCGCAGTCCTATCGTCGTCGTGCAAAAGAAACATTGTTAGGTGCTAAAGTTAGCGCAACAAACGGAGGTGAATAATGTCAGCAAATAAGGGTTACTCAGCAGGCAGTCGGTTATTACACTGGGTGATGGCGCTGATGTTAATATCGATGCTATTTTTAGGGTTATCAATGGTACAAAGCTTGGCCGTTTGGCAGGTTGAGGCTGTTACCTTACATAAATATACTGGTATTTTAGCGCTCATTTTAGTTGTGCTGAGATTAATAAATAAAGTGCGCAGTTGCACGCCTACTTTACCCACTGAGTTACCTAGGTTGCAGCGGTTTGCAGCTCATATCACTCACTTTGGGCTTTATTGCGCGATGATACTGATGCCGCTATCTGGCTGGTTAATGCAAAATGCGGACGGGCGTGTGGTGCAGTTTTTTGGGTTATTTCAGTTACCTAATTTGCTTGACGCTGATATTAAATACTTTGCATTTTTCCGAGAAATGCATGGCATTGTAGCTTGGTTGTTTTTAGCAATGATTTTTATGCACATCAGTGCCGCGCTTTATCATGGTTTAATCAAACGTGATGGCGTTATGAGCGCAATGCTGACAGGCAAAAAGTAGCTGTAATAAAGCTCACTTAGGTATTCATTCCAAGAAAAAGGCCAGTTTTACTGGCCTTTATGCATTTTAGTTTATTCATAGCTGCGGGCTTTTTTGGTTTTAATTACGGCAATATAGCCGTGCCAGCTGGCATAGCTAAGTAGTGGCATAATCACTATAAAACCAGTAGCACCAGTGACAAAACCAAGGGCTACGAGTATAAAAATACATGCAGACCAAACAATCATCGCTGAAAAGTTGGTTTTAACGGCATTCATTGAAGACATAACCGCGGTCATTATATCGACCCGTCTTTCCATCATAATTTGTGGAGTAAATGCTGAAATAGCAAATACAGTAACCAGCAAAATTCCGCCGATAATGGTACCTAAAGTTAAAAAAGCGGAGAGTTCTTCAAATGTAGGATTAGCATGACTGGGGTAAAGTGCATGAACTATCGCTGCCAGTCGCATCCATATAATCATTATTACCATCAGTAAAATTGCAAATCCCCATTCACCGACCGGATTTCTGAACATTGATTTTAGAGAATGGCTAAGTGTTGGTGTGTGGCCTTTTTCTAGCTCCCAAGCAACATCATAGAGACCGACCGCAAATACTGGGCCGATCAGAGCAAATGCGACACTGGCTGGTAAAACAACTAAGTAGCTGTCAGTGAACACCGCGAAATAGACAATTGCCAGCGGGATCAGAGTGAAAACAATCCCATAAATCAAGCTTAAAATAGGGGCGCTGGCCATATCTTTAAAGGCCAGTGCCAGCCAATGAAATGCTGCAAAAGTGCTGACCTTATTGCACTCTAAACAGCGCGCAAATTCGGAGTGTTTATCTATTGTGTTTGTTGACGGCATAAGGAGCTTCCTCTAAAGGATATTCTTAAGGTTTAGAACATTTGGCCGCTATTTACAAATTTTCAATTAAGCTTTTTATGCCTCATAAGTGGGGGGAGTATCCTATTTAATGGGATATCAATTTTGACTTTGTTGAATGAGTAAAAGTAATTCTGCGGTTGCGCTGGCATCAGCGAGTGCTCGGTGATGGCTTATTAGGTTTAAGTCAAAATGCGCACTGAGGTTACCTAAAGAGTATGATTTTAAACCAGCAAACGCTTTGCGAGATTCAACCACAGTACATAATTTTGGCATTTTAAAGTGGATACCCGCCATTTCACATTCTTTACGAATAAAGCCGTAATCAAAGTTTACATTGTGAGCCACAAAAATAGTGCCTTTTAGTTTATTAAGTAAAGTCTCAGCTATTTCAGTAAAGCGTGGTGCAGTTGCTACCATTGCGTCATTAATACCTGTTAAAGACACTATAAACTTAGGAATGCGCATTTGCGGGTTGATAAGTGTTGACCAAGTATCAATTACTTTGCCGTGTTGCATTTTGACTATGCCAATTTCGGTGATCCGATTGCCGCCCTTTAAACTACCGGTGGTTTCAATATCGACCACGCTGTAAATACGATTGGGATCATTAACCCATTTTACGGCCGCAATGTGTACATTGAATCCAGTACTTTTTAGGCAATCAATCGTTGTTAACTGATTACGTCTTAATTTATCACCTGGGGCTTTTACTTCTTCAAAATGGAGTTTATGAGCATTTAGCACCATCAAATCAGGGTAACCATCTTTAAGCTGCATAAAGCGCATGGTCATATTCTTTAAGTGACTTTTTAGCGCTGCTAATGAGCTATTTAAAATCAGCACTTCTAATGGTCGTAATAGCTCGCTATGCCAGCGAAACAGCCCATTAGCTTGCTCAAAATAACGGGCGGCACTTTTACAAACGTGTTTTAGTAAATCATCCGGTGTTTGCCAGTTTGCTAGTAGTGCTTCAATTTGTTGGTGTTGGGTATGATAAAAGCAGTCGGTTCTCAATGATTGTGGAAACATATCAAACTCATTGCAAGGTGGGGTGGGAGTATCTATATAAAGCTCGCGCCAAAAAACTAAACCAAAAAGGCTCTGCCAAAGCGTATTTTCGGTATAAAAAACAGTTAACCCTTGTTGAGTGTAGTGTTCTGTAACACCTTGCTCTACATCGTTTCGATAAACTTCATCAATTTCAATAACACATTGCGTATCGGCGAGCATTGCACTTAAGCGAGAGCGAGTTTGCTTGTTAAATTTACGCATTAAAAAGTCATCAGCAAAATACAGTAAATCATCAGTGAGCGGATCTTCGATGATGGTTTCAAGCTGGATTTTTACCCACTCTTTATTACCTTGGCGGTATTGCTCGCGTATTTGTAATTCAGTTGCTTCAGCGCTATTTTCACAGGCATTTAAAAGTGTAAAACACAGCTCAATATTATATTTTTTTAGTTGTTGGTGAAGTCGTAAAAGGAGCTTGTTTTTAAGGTTGACTGCTAATGTACCTTCGGCCGGTTGATTAATAAGCTCAATAGCTAAAGCTTGATATTCGTCATCACTTTGCGCGCTTTTAAATGCCATGCGATAACGATTTAGCGCGTAGTTAGATTGCGCCTCTTCACGTGTATCAAAGCGAGCTAAACTTACTGTATGGTTTTCTCGTGTGGTTCTTAGGCCCAAATCACGCAGTACAAAGCTATTTTGATGGTTAATATCACCAGTGCTTAAGCGGCCTATGTATAGAAATTCAAAGTATTCATACACAGCAAAGCGGTTATTAATAACAAACTGGTTATAAAGGCAGGTTAAATGTTCCGGCTTAGTAGCAAAAAAATCGCAAGTCTGTGCTACTAATTGCGCTTTAGTAACGCTTTTTTTAATACTAGGTTGGATATCGAAAGGCGCAAGTAGTGCTAGCAATGCGGGTTTAGTTAGATGTGCGAGTACGTGTTGATAGTCAGTGTAATTTGGATGACTAATGAGCTGTGCTGTTTTTAGCTCTTCGAGTGCCAGTGCAGGGCTGTCTATTTCATTATAATTAAGTGTGGTGATTGCTACGAGTAAAGGTTTACGAGAATAAATGCGTGCCAGCATGCACTGGCCTTGCTCAGTAAGTCGGTTTGCTTTATTAATGAAATCGACGTGTTTTTGCTCTAATAAGTGTCTGCATTGAGTGTCGATAAATGTTATTAGCTCTTTAAAGTGGGCTAAATAATATTTTTCGGGTAATTCTTTTTTCATAACACACACCGTAACTGTATAAAAAAACAGTATCTAGCATTTGCTTTAAGTAATCAAGAGTCGGTTAGTTGTTTTAGAATATCAGCCATAACTTGATTGTTATATTGATGGACGATGCGTTGACTCTTAAAAAGCTGTGGTAATTCAATTAACAAAACGACGATGATTAAAAATACGCCAAAGCTATAAATAGTGAGTATGCCAATTAGCATCAGCGTTAAATTCACCGCACCACGTTGAAATCTACCTAAGTAAAAGTGGTGTAAACCTGCGGCAAAAAACCAATTCAGTACCGCATAAGTATCAGGGTCTTTAACGAGACGCTTTTCTTGCTGG
Organism: Pseudoalteromonas sp. SR45-6; assembly: GCF_014163545.1. Taxonomy (NCBI): domain Bacteria; kingdom Pseudomonadati; phylum Pseudomonadota; class Gammaproteobacteria; order Alteromonadales; family Pseudoalteromonadaceae; genus Pseudoalteromonas; species Pseudoalteromonas sp. SR45-6. Next base: position 13,854 of record NZ_JACJDM010000027.1, on the reverse strand, counting down.
TAAAATAGTTTACGCTGTTCAGGGGACAATGCATTTACTTCTGAACGAAGCTGCTCTTCTTGAGCATTTAGTTGTTCTGATGTCATGGCATTAATAAGCCTTAAGGAAGTGGATCGGATTTTACGGTTACACAGTCGGGGTTATTGCAACGCCGTATTCTTTTTACGCCAATAAACAGACCTTTCACTAGCCCATATTTAGTAATTGCTTGATGAGTAAACTCTGAGCAGGAAGGACTGAAATTACAACTAATATTAAAATGTGCCTTAGCGCCGCCATTTTTTTGATAGCGGCGAATTGCACTAAGCGTCATTGCTTTAAGCACGGTTTCTGCCTAACGTTAAGATCACAGCTTCGCGTGACCAAAATAGCAAAAAACGTTTGCTTTCGATAACCTGAAATACCAGTTGCCAGCCATTTTGTGCTTCATCATTAAGTGTTGCTTCTAGCCTTTTAAGTGGTAACCCGCTCGAACCTAGCAGCAATGTGCCACAGCCACCTTCAACAACATGCAATACTTTATATTCATTAAAATTAGACATCGAGTTTCCTATAGTTTGTTTTTTTTGATAGATAATTCTGTGATTTTAAAAGTGACACCTGAGACTAACCAGATATGATTTTCAACCTAATATAGCTGATTTTTGTATCATTTACTTAAAAAACAGCTGTTTTTCAATTTTTTTCGCAACTTTTTTCTAAGCCGATTTATCAACGCTAGTACAGTTACTTAGGGTCACTTAGCTCTCTTCATTTTAGCCTATTCACAGTTTGTCAACCTTGAATTATCAGTTCCATTACTTTAATCTTTATTTTTATTGAACGTTCAATTAATAAAAATATGCCTAAAGTTGGAATGGAACCTGTCCGTCGTCAGCAGCTAATTGACGCTACTATTAGTTCGGTTGCTGAATTTGGCTTACAAGCAACAACCATTAATAGTATCAGTAAAAAAGCAGGATTATCGTCGGGCATTATTAGTCATTATTTTGGTGGTAAGCAGGGCTTGATAGAAGCCACTGTGCGTTATTTATTAACCAATCTAAAACACGAGCTGATCAAACAAGTAACGCCAACAACGACCCCTGAGCAAAGGTTAATGCTGATAATAGAAGCTAACTTTGCCAGATTACAACAGCGCAGCGATACCACTAAAACTTGGTTAAGCTTTTGGGCGCAATCGATGCACGATGTTCAGTTGCATCGCTTACAGAACGTAAATAGCCGACGACTTCTTAGTAATTTAGTCAGCTCATTTAAACAATTGATGGGTGATGATGAAGCCAAACTTGCAGCGCAATTATGTGCGGCAATGATCGATGGCTTATGGTTAAGAGCGGTACTAAGTAAGTCTGATCAAGATCAATTTGCACATTGTGAACAGCTAGCAAAAAACTTTGTATGTTCACTTATCAAACAGTATGGAGCTTAATGTGACAACACCTGTTTATCAAAACTTTATCAATGGTCACTTTTTAAAAAATCAAAGTGGCGAAACATTTGCAGTTAAAAACCCAGCAACAGATGACGTAATTTATTATGTAGAAGTGGCAGATGCGTTTATTCAAAATGCGGCTATTCAAAGTGCTAAACAAGGATTTGCTGCATGGTCAACTATGAGTCCGATTGAACGTAGTCGTATCTTACTAAAAGCGGTTGCATTATTGCGCGAGCGTAATGATTTACTTGCAAAAATAGAAGTGCTAGATACCGGTAAACCATGGCAAGAAGCCGAGTGTGTTGATGTGCAAACTGGCGCTGATGTAATCGAGTATTTTGCAGGGCTAGCACCTGCCCAAGTTGGCCAGCAGCAAATGGTTGGCGAAGATTTTTATTATACCCGTAAAGAGCCATTAGGGATTTGTGCCGGAATCGGTGCGTGGAACTACCCGCTGCAAATCGCTTGTTGGAAATCAGGCCCAGCTTTGGCTGCCGGAAATGCATTTATTTTTAAACCTTCTGAAGAAACGCCACTTGGCGCAATTAAGCTTGCCGAAATATTCATCGAAGCGGGTGTACCTGCAGGCGTGTTCAACGTGGTGCAAGGTGCAGCAGAAGTTGGCCAGTGGTTAACACAATCAGCTGATATTGAGAAAGTATCGTTTACCGGCGAAGTAGGCACAGGTAAAAAAGTAGTTGCTAGTGCTGCGGGTTCATTAAAAGATGTCACCATGGAACTTGGTGGTAAATCACCACTGCTAGTATTTGATGATGCCGATATTTCACAGGCAGTAAGTGCTGCAATGTTAGGTAATTTTTATACGCAAGGTGAAATTTGCACTAACTGCACCCGTATTTATGTTCACAAAAATGTTTATCAGCAATTTATTGATGAGCTTAAAACACGCACTGAAGAAAATATTATAGCGGGCGATCCACTCGATCCTAACGTTAACTTTGGCGCATTAATTTCCAAAAAGCATCAACAATTAGTGATGAGCTATATCGATAAAGGCATCAGCGAAGGTGCAACGTTATTAACGGGTGGTAAAACGCTTAGCCCAGCCTCTGCACCAAACGGTTACTTTGTTGCACCAACGGTATTTATTGATTGCACTGATGATATGACGATCGTCAAAGAAGAAATCTTTGGTCCCGTAATGAGCGTATTAACGTTTGATGACGAAGATGATGTAATTCACCGTGCTAACGATACTCACTTAGGCCTTGCTGCAGGCGTGTTTACCAAAGATATTAAGCGCGCACACCGTGTTATTCATCAGCTGCAAGCAGGCATTTGTTGGATCAACAGCTACGGCAATTCGCCAGCAGAAATGCCTGTGGGCGGTTATAAGCAGTCAGGTATCGGTCGTGAAAATGGTATTGAAACACTTGATCATTACACCCAAACTAAATCGATTTATGTCGGTATGACTAATATAGAGAGCCCATTTTAATGACTGCACTAACGTATGATTACATCATAGTGGGTGCAGGGTCGGCAGGCTGTGTACTGGCTAATCGTTTATCCGAAGATAGCAGCAACCGCGTTTTATTATTAGAGACTGGCGGCAGCGATAAAAGCATTTTTATTAAAATGCCTACCGCGCTATCAATTCCGATGAATTCAGATAAATACGCGTGGCAGTTTCATAGTGAAGCTGAACCGTATCTAGATGATCGTCAAATGCACTGCCCGCGTGGCAAAGTGTTAGGTGGCTCATCATCTATTAATGGCATGGTGTATGTACGTGGCCATGCTAAAGACTTTGATGAATGGCAACAACATGGTGCACAAGGGTGGGATTATCAATCCTGTTTACCGTATTTTCAAAAAGCAGAATCATTCTATTTAGGTAAAAACGACTATCGTGGTGATCGTGGCCCTTTGGGTGTGAACAACGGTAATGAAATGGCGAACCCGCTTTATAAAGCCTTTATCAAAGCGGGCCAGCAAGCCGGATATGCAGCCACTGACGATTATAACGCAGCGCAGCAAGAGGGTTTTGGTCCAATGCACATGACCGTTAAAGACGGTGTGCGCAGCTCTGCAAGTCGTGAATATTTAGACCCAGTGAAGTTACGTAAAAACTTAGTTATTGTTACTGGTGCGTTGGCTGAAAAGGTGTTGCTTGAAGGCAAAAAAGCCGTTGGTGTGCAGTACAAAGTTAATGGCGATATTGTTAAAGCAAAGGCCAGTAAAGACGTTATTTTAAGTGCCGGTCCGATTGGTTCACCGCATTTATTGCAACTTTCGGGTATTGGCGACAGCGAAATACTTAAAGCAGTTGGTATCGAGGTTAAGCACCATTTACCCGGAGTTGGGCAAAACCTGCAAGATCACTTGGAGTTTTATTTCCAGTATAAGTGTAAGCAGCCAATTACCTTAAACGGCAAGCTTGGCCTTATTTCAAAGGGCCTTATTGGCGCGCGTTGGTTATTAAACCGCAGTGGCCTTGGGGCGACTAATCATTTTGAATCTTGTGCATTTATTCGCTCAAAACCGGGGGTTGAGTGGCCTGATATTCAATATCACTTTTTACCTGCGGCAATTCGTTATGACGGTAAAAGTGCTTTTGATGGCCATGGTTTTCAAGTCCATGTAGGGCATAACAAGCCTAAAAGCCGCGGTGCAGTAACGATTAAATCGGCTGATCCAACGGTTGCACCTAAGATCCAATTTAACTATTTACAGCATCAAGATGATATTGAAGGGTTTAGAGCCTGTGTGCGTTTAACACGTGAAATCATTGAGCAAAGTGCATTTGATGATTACCGCGATGGCGAAATCCAACCAGGTAAAGAGATTCAAACAGATGAACAAATAGATGCTTTTGTACGTCAGGCAGTTGAGAGTGCTTACCATCCTTCATGTTCATGTAAAATGGGTGAAGATGAACTGGCAGTAGTAAACTCAAACACTCAAGTACATGGCATTGAGGGACTGCATGTGGTGGATTCATCAATCTTCCCAACAGTTCCTAACGGAAATTTAAATGCGCCAACCATTATGGTGGCAGAAAAAGCGGCTGATCTAATTTTAGGTAAGCCACCACTTAGTAAATCGCAAGCAAAGGTTGCTGTTGAATCTCAATGGCAAACTGTGCAGCGTAGTTCGGAGATCTAATAAAGTCACCTGCAGCATACTTTGTGCTGTGGGGCTTGCAGTGGCGCGCATCATAAGTTGTTTGTGGTGCGTTAATGCGAGACTAAAAACACGGAGACATAATGATGTATTTTCATTTATTTTGGGGAGGGAATTATGACCTTATGGCTTAGCGCAGGCATTATTTTCACCCTACTAGCAATTGTTGCAATTTTAGTAAAATGGGGCAATGTAAAGTGTGTTGGCGTCACACCGGTAAGAACATTTACCTTTATCGCCATCTTATTCACATCAGGCTTAGATGTTGGCTTGATCATGTTTCCACTCACTGAGTTTGCAGGTTATGCAGACATAAAAGCAAGCCCAGAGTACGCGTTTGCCAATCCACTAGCTATCGAGTTTGGTTATTGGGGCTTTCTGATCTGGGGATTCTATTTCCTTACGTGCTTTTATTTCTGTGTAATAGAACCTAAAGTGAAATTTTTCGAAATTCCTTGGGTTAAATTAATCAATAATGTAGTTATTATTGGTACTTGTGCCTTCACCGCTTTCTTATTGCTCTCTAACCTACCTTGGTATTTACCTAGTCTAGGTGATGGTGAGTCGATTATTCCGTCATTTTATTTAATTGTATTCGCAGCTATTTGCTTTGCGGTGTATTCAAGCACCGATATTAAATATGTACGTTTTCTAAGTATTTCAACTACCTGGTTATTTATAGCGCTAATTGGTTTTATGTGGTTTGGCGCATTTATGGGCGAAAATGGCCAAGTGTCAGATTTTACAAATAATTTAACGTTAATTGGTAGTTACTTTGGCAATATTAATCAGTTTGTACTGCCACTCAATGATTACCATGAGTTTTATTTATTTTGGTGGTTTGCGTGGAGTATTATGATTGGTCAATTCACATCGCGTTTTGTCGGTGGATTAAAAACCTATCAAGTATTGGGGGCAATGTTAATTTTCCCTTCAATCCCAATCGCAATTTGGTTTGGCGTGCTTTATCAGTATCACGAAGCAGGTATTGCTACACAAGGGATCAAAAATATTGCAATGGTATTTGTTGGCGTAGTGTTTGTGATCAACTCGCTTGATTCACTGATCCGTTTATACACCGACAATATGGGTATGACGGTTAAACGTTTAGGTAAATTTAAATATATTGCGCTAAATGTTGTCGCTCTTTCATTATTAACCCTATTATTTAAGCAGAACTTTCTACAAATCCAGTGGGTCGGGGTGTTAGTGATTGGTTTGTTCTTTGCGTGTGCAGCCTATATTGCCTATAGCAAAGTTAAAACTGTGAGTAACATTGATAGTTCGCCGAAAGACAACAAAATTGACTACACAAAAATTGAATCAGCTAGCTAGATATTAGCTTATACAGTAGCGAAGGAATTAACATGACAACACAAAAAACATTATTAGCAGTCGCATTACCGTTTGCACTTTTTTCAACCTCAGTATTGGCTGATTGGTCAGCAACCGTAACCGGTGCATCAGATTATACCTTTAATGGTGTGAGCCAAACGCAAAACGACCCAGCGTTACAAGGTAGCCTTGATTATTCATTTGGCGAGTCAGGCATGTATGCTGGCACGTGGGCGTCAAACGTTGACTTTGGTGACGACACAAATATTGAATGGGATGCTTACTTCGGTCGCTATGCGCAGTTAAATGAAGCGCTCAGTATTGATTACGGCCTTGCGTATTACAGTTACCATGGGCAAAGCAACTCAAGCGATGGTAACTACTTTGAAGCTTACACTAAATTTGGTTACGCAAGTGAGTTAGGGCAAACAGAGCTTAACTTTTGGTATAGCTGGGATTATTTTGGTACCGGCGCAGGTCATGTGATTTCTATGGTTGCACACACCATTGAACTTGCACCTAATCACGCACTGCGTGCCAGCTTTGATATTTCAAATTCACTCGATGGCGATAAGTTTGCATGGGATACCGATGGTAAATCGTATAACCACTATCGTCTTGCTTATCAAACAAGTTTAGCGGGTTTTGACATTGAGGTAGCGGGCGAGAACACCAGCCTAGATATTGATACTGCAGATGAGCGTATTGTATTGTCTATAGGCCGTACATTCTCACTATAATTACAGTGCTAGGCAATACTTTTTACATGCGCGGCATAAAGCCGCGCATTATATCTATAAGTCATAGATGATTCGTTATCATTTGTTACATAGAAAATAAACTATGTATTGATTAATCGGTGAAACATATAAGGCCATTGTTAAACCGTAAATTTAGCTATTCGTTGTTGCGCTTATCAGTGTTACGCAGCGAGATTTATAATGTCTCGCTGTACTCAGTCATGATCTGTTCAACCCAGTTAGCGATACGCTCATCACTGTGTTCGTATTGGCTGTCTTCATCAAGGGCTAAACCAACGAAGTGTTTGCCATCTTCGGTGAGTGCCTTAGAGGCTTCAAACTCATACGTGCTGTCGTTCGGCCACAATCCTAATAAAGTATATTGTTGGCTACTTATTTCATCATGTAACATACCAAGTGCATCTTGAAACCATTGACCATAACCTTGTTGATCGCCCATGCCAAATAAAGCGATGGTTTTGCCATTGAGATCAACATCTTTAATGTCGTCCCAAATCGACTCCCAATCTTCTTGTAACTCGCCAAAATCCCATGTGGAGATACCAAAGATGATAAAGTCGTAATTTTCTGCATTTTTTAATGGTTCATCTTTGATGTTATGCAGGCTGACAATGTCTTGACCGATAATATCGCGAATTTTTTCTGCTGCTATTTCTGTATAGCATGTGGTAGAACCATAAAATAAACCAATTTGCATCGTATTTATCACTGTGTATTTGCCTGATATGATAGGCTGAAGTTTACCGTAAGGTATTATTAATTGATACCTTGATAACTATGAGAATAACTGTGACCACGTTACCTGATCATGAGTCATTAGACTCAGCCATTACAGATCACGACGAACTACTCGGTAATAGCGATTATCTTGAATCTTTTTTAGATAACCTCTATTTAGAACAACACGTAAGCGATAACACTTTATCTGCGTATCGCAGCGACTTGGATAAATTTTGCCACTTTTTAAAAGGTCAAGATTTGCTCACCGTGAGTGGCCAAGATATTGAAAGCTATTTAGCGCATCGTGTTGATTTAGGTTTAAAGCCTCGCAGTACGGCGCGCAGTATTAGCGCGTTAAAGCGCTTTTACCAATACTTTGTGCGTGAAAAACACATTACTGATTCGCCAATGGTAAATATTGCTCAGCCTAAAGCGGGCCTATCATTGCCGAAAACGTTGTCAGAAAATGAAGTAGAAGCACTTTTGGCGGCGCCTAATGTTGAAGAGCCGATGGGCTTGCGCGACAAAGCTATGTTAGAGCTATTATATGCAACGGGTTTACGGGTTAGCGAGTTAGTTGGGTTGCGTATTGAACAAATTAATTTGCGCCAAGCGGTGGTGTTTGTTAAAGGTAAAGGTAATAAAGAGCGTTTGGTGCCGCTTGGCGAAGAGGCTATGTATTGGCTCGAGCAATTTTTAAAAGTGGGGCGCGCGCAAATGATCAAACATGCCACCGATTTTGTGTTTCCGTCAAAGCGTGGAGTCGGTATGACTCGACAAACTTTTTGGCATCGTATTAAACACTATGCTATTTTGGCAGCAGTTGAATCGCCTTTATCGCCCCATACGTTGCGCCATGCGTTCGCAACACACTTACTAAATCATGGTGCTGACCTAAGGGTTGTACAGATGATGTTAGGGCATAGTGATTTATCAACCACACAAATTTATACCCATGTAGCTAATGAACGGTTAAAATTGGTACATCAACAACATCATCCGCGCGCTTAGTGAGAATTTTTTCGTACTTCGGCGGTCTGAGTAGTTAAGAATTATCAGGATATAAGAGAACATTATGAAAAAGTTAGTATTAGCCGGTGCGATATTAGGCACCAGTATAAGTGCGTTTGCCAATGGCGTTGCAGCCATTCCTGATGCCAACGATCCAATCGTGACTAAGTTTGCAGAGCTAGGTGTTACTGTTAAGCAAATTAGCCCAAGCCCAGTGGCCGGTTTAAAAGAGTTGATCACTGATAAAGGCGTGCTGTATGCAAGCGCAGATGGTCAATACTTAATGCAAGGCACCTTGATTGATTTAAATAACCGTAACAATCTAACCGAGCAAGCGCTTAATGGCGTTCGTAAAGAAGGCCTAGCGCAATACGAAGACTCAATGATTGTTTACAAAGCTAAAAATGAGAAACATAGCATAACTGTGTTTACTGATATTAGCTGTGGTTATTGCCGTAAGTTACACCGCGAGCTTGATGATTTACTTGAAGCGGGTATTACCGTTAAGTATTTAGCGTTTCCACGTGGTGGTTTACAAGGCTCAGGCTATGCAGATCTAATGAATGTTTGGTGTGCTAAAGATCAACAAGAAGCAATGACAGCAGCAAAATCGGGCGCTGATACAAAAGTAATGGCCGGTTGTCATGCCCCAGTTGCAGAACATTATCAGCTTGGCCAAAGTTTTGGCATTAGCGGTACACCAGCAATTATTTTAGAAGATGGTACGATGATCCCAGGTTATCAGCCTGCGGCCGCATTAGCTGCTGCGTTAGACGCTAATAAATCGTCATAGTATTATGCTTTTTATAAAAAGGCCGTTAAGGCCTTTTTTTGTCTTTATTCCTTAATCTAAAAGTACCGCGCCTGCATGAAAAAATTAATTGTTGCTCGTGATCATCATGATGATTCACACCTGCCAAGTCATTTGCACCCTGTTATTAAACAAATTTATGCTAGCCGCCAAGTTAATCATGCCGATGAGCTAAATAATAGCGCAGCCACTTTGCATGACTTCAAATTATTTAAAGACATAGATAAAGCCACCGCTTTACTTCAACATGCTCTGCGAGCGCAAAGTAAAGTGCTGATCGTGGGTGATTTTGATGCCGATGGCGCAACCAGCACCGCTACCTTAATGCAAGGCTTAGCGATGTTTGGTTTTGTTCATTTAGACTATTTAGTGCCAGACAGATTCAGCTTAGGCTATGGTTTAAGTCCCGCGTTGGCCGAGCAAATAGTCACTATGGCACCAGATCTAGTGATCACTGTTGATAATGGTATTTCCTGTATTGCTGGCATCGCAATTGTAAAAGCCGCGGGCATTAAAGTGCTGGTTACCGATCACCACTTGCAAGGCGAACAACTACCCAATGCTGACGCTATCGTTAACCCTAATCGCCATGATTGTGAGTTTCCATCAAAATCAATCGCAGGAGTCGGGGTTGCATTTTATTTATTGATTGCGCTTAGAAGTGCATTGCGTGATGTTGGTCATTTTGCGCAGCAACCACCGCCTAACTTAGCCGATCTGCTTGATATTGTAGCGCTAGGTACGGTTGCTGATGTGGTGGCACTGGATGCCAATAATCGCACCTTAGTTCACCAAGGTCTAGCGCGAATTCGTAGCGGCAAAACACGCCCAGGTATTACAGCGCTGATTGAGGTCGCTAATCGTAACGCAGCGCGTTTAAGCGCCAGTGATTTTGGTTTTTCGCTTGCACCACGCTTAAATGCCGCAGGACGTTTAGATGATATGAGTTTAGGCATAGCTTGCTTACTAGCTACTGATATCAATCAAGCGCGACGCATAGCCGCTGAGCTGGATAGTTTAAACCATGAGCGTCGAGAGATAGAGCAGGGCATGCAACTTGAAGCACAAGCCGTGCTAGATAAGCTCGCTTTTAGCGATGAGCAAACACCGGATGCTATCTGTTTATATCAAGAAGACTGGCATCAAGGTGTGATCGGTATTTTAGCGGGACGTTTAAAAGAGAAATACCACCGCCCAACAGTAATTTTTGCTGGTGGCGACAACGGTGAAATAAAGGGCTCTTGCCGCTCGATTGAAGGCTTGCACATGCGTGACTTGCTTGAGCGCTTAAATACCTTGCATCCACATTTGATCAGTAAATTTGGTGGTCATGCTATGGCGGCCGGTCTGAGCATTAATGAGCAGCACTTTAGTGAGTTTAAACGTGAGTTTGAGCAGGCGGTAAGTGGGCAGTTAAGTGAAGAGCATAAACGCTGTATTATCTTAACCGATGGCGAGCTTGCTGATGACTGCTTTAGCATGGAGTTTGCAAATGTACTCAAACAAGCAGGGCCATGGGGGCAGCAATTTCCAGAACCCGTGTTTGAACACACTTTTGAACTCGTACAGCAGCGCATTGTTGGTGAAAAGCACTTAAAGCTGGTATTAAAACACCGTTCAGGGCGTTTGGTTGATGCTATTGCCTTCGGTATTGATGTGCGCGAGTGGCCTGATACTGAAGCGCGCTTGGTGAAATTGGCCTATCAGCTCGATATCAATGAGTTTAGAGGTAAATTTTCATTACAGTTAATTGTCCGTGAGCTGCAAAAAGTAGCTTAAAAAATATCTATTATCGATGCATAAAGTACTAATAAAACGCACGGTTTTTTGTTAAAATCGGGCGTTTTATTATTTAAAGCAAAATTTAAATAATTATTAGCATAATTTTACCTGGCGATTAGCCGCGTAAACCAGCCATTTTGGAGTAATGTACATGTTTGAAGTGAATCCTGTGATTAATCAAATCAAGGAAATTCGCGAACGTACTGAACTGCTTCGGGGGTACCTTTGACTACGCTCTTAAACAAGAACGTTTAGAAGAAGTTAACGCCGAACTTGAAGATTCAGCCGTATGGAATGAGCCCGAGCGAGCACAAGCACTAGGTCGTGAAAAGTCAGCATTAGAAGCGGTTGTTGAAACTATCGATAATCTAGTAACTGGTACTGACGATGTTGAAGGGTTGCTTGAACTTGCAGTTGAAGCAGAAGATGAAGAGACCTTCAATGAAGCACAAAGCGAACTGACAGACTTAAACGAACAGCTTGAAGGTTTAGAATTTCGTCGCATGTTCTCTGGCGCACATGACGCAAATGATGCTTACCTTGATTTACAATCAGGCTCAGGCGGTACAGAAGCTCAAGACTGGTGTAACATGTTATTACGCATGTATTTACGCTGGGGTGAAGCCAAAGGCTTTAAAGTTGAACTGGTAGAGGCCACTGACGGTGATGTTGCCGGTATTAAAGGCGCAACCGTGCGCTTTGTTGGTGAATACGCGTATGGCTGGTTACGTACAGAAACTGGGGTTCATCGTTTAGTACGTAAAAGCCCATTTGATTCAAGTGGCCGTCGTCATACCTCGTTTGCTTCTGCATTTGTTTATCCAGAAGTTGACGATAATATTGAGATTGATATTAATCCGGCTGATTTACGTATCGACGTATACCGTGCATCAGGCGCGGGTGGTCAGCACGTAAATACCACAGAATCTGCGGTACGTATTACCCACGTACCGACAAATACGGTAGTGCAGTGTCAGAACGAACGCTCTCAACATAAAAATAAAGCACAAGCGATGAAGCAGTTAAAAGCGAAGTTATTTGAGCTTGAGCTACAGCAGCAAAATGCTGAAAAGCAAACCCAAGAAGATGCCAAATCTGACATCGGCTGGGGCAGTCAAATACGTTCATACGTACTTGATGATGCGCGCATTAAAGATTTACGTACCGGCGTTGAAAACCGTAATACCCAATCGGTACTTGACGGCAATTTAGATAAATTTATTGAAGCCAGCTTAAAATCTGGCCTATAACCACCAAGCTAAAAAAGAGCTAAAAAATGACTGATCAAATCCAAGACGAAAATAAGTTAATCGCTGAGCGTCGTGGCAAATTAGACGCTATTCGCGCCAATTGCCCTGCTAACGGTCATCCAAATCAATTCCGTCGTGAGCATTACACGGCAGACTTACAGGCCGAGTTTGGTGATAAGAGTAAAGAAGAATTAGTAGAGCTTAACCACGTTGTGTCTATCGCGGGTCGTATCCTAGCTAAACGCGGACCATTCTTTGTAATTCAAGACATGAAAGGTCGTGTGCAAGCGTATGCATCAAAAGATGTCCAAAAAGATCTGAAAGAAAAATACGGTCAATTAGACACTGGCGATATCATTGGTGTTAAAGGCGCGCTTAATAAATCAGGTAAAGGCGATTTATACGTAGAAATGACAGAGTATCAATTACTGACTAAGTCACTACGTCCACTTCCTGAAAAATTCCATGGCTTATCTGATCAAGAAACTAAATACCGCCAACGTTATGTTGATTTGATCACTAATGAAGCAACCCGTGAAACGTTCCGTATTCGTTCACAAGTAGTTGAAGGTATTCGTCGCTTCTTAGCAGATCGTGACTTTATGGAAGTTGAAACGCCAATGCTACAGGTTATCCCTGGTGGTGCATCTGCGCGTCCATTCGTGACTCATCACAATGCACTTGATATCGATATGTACTTACGTATTGCACCAGAGCTTTACTTAAAACGTTTAGTAGTAGGTGGTTTTGACCGTGTATTTGAAATTAACCGTAACTTCCGTAACGAAGGGTTATCAACGCGTCACAACCCAGAATTCACTATGATCGAATTCTACCAAGCCTACGCTGATTACATTGACCTGATGAACATCACCGAAGACATGTTGCGTACTGTTGCGACTAACGTATTGGGTAGCCCAATTGTGGTTAATACGACTAAAAACGAGAACGGCGAAGTGGTTGACTCAGTAGAGTATGACTTTGGCCAACCGTTTACCCGTTTAAGTATGGCGGATGCGATTTTAAAATATAATCCTGAGTTTAATGCTGCAGTATTCAATGATCCAGAAAATCACTTTGACGAATTAAAAGCGTACGCAAAGCAAGTGCACGTTAAAATTCCTGAAAATTGTGTGTGGGGCCCAGGTAAGTTCTTATGTGAAATATTTGAAGAAACAGCAGAGCACATGCTTATTCAACCTACTTTCATCACCGGTTACCCGTGGGAAGTATCACCACTTGCTCGTCGTAACGATGAAAACCCATTTGTTACTGACCGTTTTGAATTCTTTGTTGGTGGCCGTGAGCTTGCAAATGGTTTCTCTGAGCTTAATGATGCACAAGATCAAGCTGAGCGCTTTACTCGCCAAGTGGAAGAAAAAGACGCCGGCGATGATGAAGCAATGCACTACGACGAAGATTACATTCGCGCGCTAGAGTATGGCCTTCCGCCTACGGCAGGTGAGGGGATTGGTATCGACCGTTTAGTGATGCTATTTACTGACTCATCAACAATTAAAGATGTTATCTTGTTCCCGCATATGCGCCCACAAGCTGACTAATGCTATGTTAGATTAAGTTGATATTATAAACGCCGCT
>NZ_JACJDM010000026.1:0-62197 GCF_014163545.1 Pseudoalteromonas sp. SR45-6 | reverse complement strand
TGACCGCTGACCGCTGACCGCTGACCGCTGACCGCTGACCGCTTACTTAAGCCTAATAGCCTTAGCTTCAATATCAATTAACCCTTGCTTAAACAAACCACCAATGGCTTTTTTATAATTCGCTTTACTGGTTGAGAAAACTTTTTTAATTGTTTCAGGATCTGATTTATCACCTAAAGCAATAACACCGCCTTCGGATTTTAATCTATCCATTATTTTCTCACCTAAGTCACTTACTTTAGCCATACCTGGTTTTTCAAGAATAACGTCAATTTTTCCGTCTTCACGTACTTTTTGAATGAATCCAGTTAAGCGTTGGCCAACAAACATGTTTTTAAACACCATGTTGTAAAATATAACGCCGTAATGTGCTTCTTCTATTAATACTTTATAGCCAATATCGGTTTTGCCAGCGACAATTAATTGTACTTCTTGCAGCGGCGCGTACTCAGGCTCCGTTTTATTGATAAAACGATTAAAGTTATTCGATGCACAAATACGGCCACTGGCGTTATCTAAATACAAACGTACTAAATAAGAATAGCCTTCTTGCATTCTTGGCTTTTGTTCGTTGAACGGTGCCAGTACATCTTTATCAAGCCCCCAATCTAAAAAAGCGCCAATGCTATTGATTTCTTTAACACGAAGTAGGGCGTATTCACCTACTTGAGCTAACGGCTTTTTAGTTGTTGCAGTGGCGAGATTAGCATTATCTAAAAAGATAAATACGCTGACACTGTCGCCAGCTTCTAGCTCATGTTTAATTTCACTGCTTGGTAAAAAAACTTCACCCAGATCATGACCATCAAGGTACGCGCCTTCGTTACTTACTTCGTTAACGAATAGGGTTTGGGTGGTTCCAAGGTAACTCATAATTATTCCTGTTCTGGCTTTTTACGACGGCGCATTGGTGCATCACCATCAATATTAAGAGGGGCTTTGATTGGCGCTTGTGGCTTTTTAGGTTTTGCTTTGCGTTTAGTCACAGCTTTTACTTTAGGCTTTACATTTTCTTGTGCTTTAGCCCATGTTGCATCAGGTTTTGGTTCGCGTAAACCTTTAAACTTACCTTTTAACCCTGCAACGGTATGAAACTCAAGTTCATCATTTAAGAATGATTTAATTGCTTTATAGCTTAACCAATCTTTAGGACCGACCAGTGAAATAGCGGTACCTTTAAAGCCAGCTCGACCAGTTCTACCAATACGATGCACATACTCTTCAGCGTGTTTAGGTAAATCAAAATTGATTACATGAGTTACGCTCAGTAAATCAAGACCACGAGAGGCAACATCGGTGGTTATTAAAATTTTAAAGTTTTCACGGCTAAAGCCGTCCATGATATCTAAACGTTTATTTTGGGCTAAATCACCTGCTAATGCTTGGGCTTTAAAACCTTTAGCATTAAGTGATTCGCTTAAACGGCTGGTATCTGTACGAGTCGCTGTAAATATAATGCATTGCCCGACCTCGTCTTGCTTTAAAAAATGCTCAAGTAGCGCTTCTTTATGATCAAGATGATCAGCTAAATATAAGCTTTGTTTAATATCTGAATGTTGTTCGTTAGCCGCACTAAGGGTAATTTGTTTTGGCTTTTTCAGTAAATTACGTGATAACGCATCGACTTGTGCATGATCCAGTGTCGCTGAAAACAATAATGTTTGGCGCAGGCGATGATCTGCTTGCTCGTTGATCATCTTTAACTGTGCAGTAAAACCTAAATCTAAAATACGGTCAGCTTCATCAAAAATAAGTAACTCAAGGCCACTTAATTGTAATGAACGCTGAGTTAAGTGATCGGCTAAACGACCCGGTGTAGCAATAACAAATTGCGGGTCGTTACGCAGTGCTTTAATTTGATCATTAAAGTTTTCACCGCCTAATATTTTCACCGCTTTAATATTAGTACCTGCAATTAGCAGGCGAAGTTGGGTAAATACTTGGGTCGCCAGTTCACGAGTAGGCGCCACAATAAGCACACGAGGATCACGTTTACTGAGCGCCTTTTGTTTCATAACCCGTTGAACAGCAGGTAATAAAAATGCCAAGGTTTTGCCCGACCCAGTTTTAGACTGGGCGAAAATGTCATGGCCTGCCAGTGCGGTGGGCACTGCATGGGCCTGAATATCAGTGGGCTGGGTGATCCCTTGATGCGCTAATTGTGTTTCAAGGCGAGTATCAATCCCAAGATCAGTAAAATGCAAAGTGTGTTTCTCCAAAATGATCAATTTGTTTGGGTATAAATAATTTCGCTATTATAGCGCAGTCCCGAGTGCGGCTAACAGTAAAAAGCCAATTATCACTGCTTTTTTTGCATTTAATTAGAAAAAGCGTAAAATACGCGCCCTCAATATGTATTATGCGCCGGATTTACGATTCGGTTACCGCCAATAACGGCTAAAGCAAAATAGGAATCACCATGACTGCTGTCCATAAAGACAATGTAACCAGCGAGCACTTTGTTGTATGTGCACTTTATAAGTTTGTTTCTTTACCTGAATACGAAGCCCTACGCCAACCATTGTTAGATGTGATGGAAGCCAATGAAGTACGTGGTACTTTACTCATTGCCGCAGAAGGTATCAACGGTACAGTTTCTGCCAAGCGTGAAGGCATTGACAACCTTTTAAGCTGGTTAGACAGCCAACCAAACCTTGATAACATTGTTAGCAAAGAATCATTTGATGATGAATGCCCGTTTTACCGTACTAAGGTAAAACTAAAAAAAGAAATCGTCACAATGGGTGTTGAAGGGATTGATCCGCTGAAAGTGGTTGGCAGTTATGTAAAACCACAAGATTGGAATGCATTGATCTCAGATCCTGAGGTTATTTTAGTTGATACCCGTAACGATTATGAAATCGAAATTGGTACTTTTCAAAACGCAGTAGATCCAAATACTAAAACATTCCGCGAGTTTCCGCAGTGGGCGAAAGAAAACCTCGATCCGAGCAAACATAAAAAAGTAGCTATGTTTTGTACAGGTGGTATTCGCTGTGAAAAATCAACTGCTTACATGAAAGAGCAAGGTTTTGAAGATGTGTACCATCTTGAAGGCGGTATTTTAAAATACCTAGAAGAAGTGCCAAAAGAAGAAACCATGTGGGAAGGTGAGTGCTTTGTATTTGATAATCGCGTAGCAGTCGATCACGACTTGCAAAAAGGCTCTTACGATCAATGTCATGCGTGTCGTATGCCAATCACTGAAGAAGAAAAACTCAAACCAGAGTACATGGAAGGTGTCTCGTGTCATCATTGTATTGATGATGTTACCGACGAACAACGTGAACGATTTGCTGAGCGTCAAAAGCAAATTGAATTAGCGCAAGCTCGTGGCGAAGGCCATATTGGCAACGAAGCACAAGCCGTTTTACAAAAGCGTAAAGAAGCTAAAAAAGCGCAAAAAGACGCACAGCGTAAAAAGTAATTTAGTAGAGCTATTACTATCGTTTTATAAAGCCTCAGCGTTGTCTGGGGCTTTTTTAAGGTAACCAAGATTGAATGAATTTTAATCATTAGGTTTTTATTGCACGATAACAGTCTCCATTCATAAGGTAAGATATTATGTTTCGAATCATCTCAATCTTTGCAGCTATGCTGCTTTCAACTAATTCTTTTGCTGCAAGTACAGCACAAGAGCTTTTTTCAACAATAAACTTGCGCTTGAGTTACATGGAAGATGTTGCGCTTTATAAGAGTAATAATAACCAAGCCATTGAAGATAAAGAGCGTGAGCTAATTGTTATTAACAATGCAAGTTTGTCAGCAGAAAAACAAGGCTTAAACAAAGAAAGTGTCCTCGCGTTTTTTCGTGCCCAAATATCTGCGGCTAAGGCTATACAATACAGATACCGCGCTGACTTGCTTAGTAAGCCAACAGATAAAGAGCCTAGAAATTTAGATACTGTTATCCGTCCTGCACTGATAAAGCTAGGGAAAGACATCAATATTGAACTTACACAGTATTTACGTCATGGAGGCGTTTTTTCACAGCAAGAATTTAAAGTTTTTGAACGCACACTAAATTCTCGATATTTAACACGAGCAGACAAAGAGATGTTATTTAACGCCTTGATTGAAATCAGGCTTCAATAATATAAATTTTTATACTAGCAGGTAAGCGTTAATCTGTAACAATGGGACAGGCACAAATTTTTAAAAATCATAGCTTTAAGCACAGTTATTACATCAGTGATTAAGCTATTAGTATTTTATGATTCGAGCAACAGCAACTTTATTGATTTAGTATTCAGATCCGGTTATTAGCATTGCGTTTTTCGCTGCGTGCGTCGTGCATTTTTATGTGGTGAAAACCTGTTTTAGGTAAATAATTGTGATAGGTGTCATCTTAAGTTCTAAATAAGCGTGTTAACACGGTGATGTTTTTATTAAATCACCATGTATACATGCCAACTTTAGATTAATGTTTTTAAATGCGCTTCGGCGGCATTGGTGAGCTGTTCTGGTGTCATATCTTTGGCGTTATCTACAGCAATAGTGCATTGCTCTAGTGTGTACACATCTTTTTTATACATAAAAATCAGCGGCTCACAACCGTCCTCTTTAGCTTTTGCTGATGTCCAATAAACGGCTGAAAATTCAACATTGCCATGTTCGTAAGACTCAACGCTAACTTCTCCGCTGTGATCGAATTGTAGTTGTTTAGAAAGCTGTTCACTAATGTTGATCAGGTTGACCAAAAATACGGCTTCTTGGTGTGTAATACCATGTATATCGGTAAATTTTTGCTTAAACATAATTGTCCTTTTAAATATAAACTAGCAGGGGCGACCCTAATAAAAACTATTGTTGCATACTATACCTGTTTGCCCACTTACTCAAAAGTACTTAGCAATAAATTAGATATTTTGGACCACTTTCAGGGTTTATTAATCCGTAAATTCAACAATTTTTAGTTCTAAAAGCTCAAACTATCATTATGAGTAAATTTAAGACAATACCTTATTCTGACCAATTAGGCTGTTTATGTATAGGGTCTTTATAGCTAGTTAGCCTCTTAGTATTAAATACACGGCTATAGTTACTTTCCCCTATAAAGGTATTTCAACGTATTGTTTTGACAGTTAATCGAACTAGACTTTTTATTGATCAAAACACTGTTACACTGCGTACCATAATGGAAATAATAATTAATTAGGTGATCTTTTTGAAATTACGAGTTCTTTTAGTCAGTGTTTTTATTACTTGTTCAGCGGTAATGCCATCGGCATTTGCTGCTAACGTAATTGTTGAACCTGTTGCGATGGAACGTGCAAAAGAGCAAGTTCAAGCGGTTGGTAATGCTGAAGCGATTCGCTCTGTTATCCTCTATCCTGCAGTGGGGGATAAAGTGACGGCTGTGCATTTTAAACCCGGTGATCAGGTAACCGCAGGTACTATTTTGTTAGAGCTCGATTCGCGCAGACAAAAAGCGGCGCTTAATGAAGCGAAAATAAAGCTTGCAGATAGTGAACGAATACAAACACGTTTACAGCAAAGTCATGCTAAAGGCGCGGTGCCAAAAAGCGATCTAGATGATGCAAAAACTGTGTATGAGTTAGCTAAGGTTGCGGTGACTAAAGCCGAAACCGAATTAGAAGATCGCCAAGTACGAGCGCCTTTTAGTGGCACCATGGGGTTAACGGATGTCGAAGTTGGCGATCGAATTACCACTCAAACAGCCATCGCCAGTATTGATGATACTCGTTCGTTATACATTAATTTTAATGCACCAGAGTCAGCTATTTCAATGCTCAGAACTAGCGGTAACGTGACTGTGATGCCGTGGCAAGGAAGCGATGCGATAAATGCGCAAGTCGCTTATCTTGACTCACGCATTGATCCACAAACACGTACGCTGCGTGTCAAAGCAAAACTGGATAATGCACAAGCACAATTTTTACCGGGTATGAGTTTTAGAGTACATATTGAGGTATTAGGGCAGAGTTTAGCTGCAGTGCCTGAAGCTGCGCTTTTATGGGGGGCAACCGGCCCCTATGTATGGAAAAGTGTTGAGCAAAAGGCAACTCGAGTTGATGTTAAAATCCAGCAACGTTTAGCGGGTCGTTTGCTCGTATCTGGGCCTTTAAACGAAGGCGATATTTTGGTAGTTGAAGGCGTACAACGTTTACGCCCAGCGCAAGAGCTTAATTATATCAAGCCGCTTGCAGCAGCGCAGGAGTAGGTATGAAACAACAACCTATGATGCAAGATCTCCCTTCAATGGCCATTCGCCGCCCAGTGCTTATTGTAGTACTTAATTTACTGATCATTATTGCGGGTATTGCAGCCATTGCTGGGGTTGAAGTTCGTGAACTGCCTGATGTTGATACGCCAAGGATCACGGTGTCGGCTTCATTTCCTGGGGGCTCTCCAGAGACTGTTGATACCGAAGTAACCAGTAAACTTGAAGGGGCGGTAGCCCGCGTAAGTGGTGTAAAAACTATTCGCGCACAAAGTGAAGAAGGCAATGCACGGATTGTTGTTGAGTTTCGTGCTGGTGTTGACCTTGATGATGCTGCGAATGAAACCCGTGAGTCGGTAGCACGTGTACAACGGGAGTTGCCAGAAGAAGTTGAGCGCGTTTCTATTATCAAGGCTGATAATGATGCTGAGGCGGTGGTATCGCTAACCGTATCAAGCGATACCATAGCCCTTGAAGCGTTGACTGAACTGGTTGAGGTTGATTTAGCACCGCAGTTTTTAACCATTCCAGGTGTGGCCGATGTACGTTTAAATGGTGACCGAAAACGTGTTTTACGGGTGCGTCTTGATCCACTTAAATTAACCAGTTTTAATTTAACCGTTCCTGATGTAGCCCAAGTACTGCGCCAAGCGCCATTTGACGTACCTGCCGGTAGTTTGAAATCGACGGATCAACAAATTATAGTGCGCGCAGATGCAACCTCAATTACCGCTGAGCAAGTGGCCGATATTATTATTCGTGATGGTACGCGTATTGGTGATATTGCGGCGGTGTATTTTGGTCCTGCGGATCCTCGCTCTATGGTGCGCTTAAACGGCCAGCCAGTGATTGGCATGGAAGTTATACGTCAAGCACAGTCAAATACCATTGAAATATCTGACGAAGTATTAAGTTTATTAGCAAAAATGCAAACGCGTTTTCCGGAGCTGAAATTTACTTTAACTTCTGATGATGCCCAATTTATCAGGAGCTCAGTTGATGAGGTGATTTACTCACTGGTGTTAACTGTGCTGCTGGTGATCATTACATTATGGGTATTTATCGGCTCTTGGCGCGCGACTTTAGTGCCTGCATTTGCAATTCCTGTTGCCTTGGTTGGTTCATTAGCGTTGATATGGGCACTGGGTTTTTCAATCAATATACTTACTTTGCTGGCATTAGTGTTAGCAACGGGGTTGATTGTTGATGATGCGATTGTGGTCAGCGAAAACATTCAACGTCAACGCGGTTTAGGCCTTGGCCGCCGTGCTGCTGCGGTAATTGGCACGCGAGAAGTGTTTTTTGCTGTTGTCGCAACGACAGCGGTGTTAGCGGCGGTATTTGTTCCTATCGCATTTTTACCCTCAACAGCAGGGCGATTATTTAGAGAGTTTGGTGGGGTACTTGCGGGAGCGGTGATCATTTCAAGCTTTGTAGCGCTTTCATTAGTGCCAGCGCTCACCTCAAAGCTAAAACTCAAACAAGGTGGTAAACACCCATTTGCTAAAATAGGTCATTGGCTTGCTAATATTTATACTAAAACCATTCATTGGGTGCTTGATCATGCGTGGCTTACGTTTATAGCTAGTATATTAGTCGCTGCGGGTTCGGGGGCTTTGTATCTCAATTTAGATAATGAATTACTGCCTTCAGAAGATCGCGGAAAAATACGTATCTTTGCTCGGGGCCCTGACGGTGTTGGTTTGAATTTTATGGACCGTCAAGCAATGCAAATGGAAGATATTTTGCTGCCGTATGTGCAAAGCGGCGAAATTGAATCTATTTATACTGTTGTAGGGCAGTGGGATCCAAATATTGTGTTTATTACCGTGCCTTTAAAACACTGGGATGAGCGTCATTTTTCACAGCAAGAGATCATTAATAAAATTCGAGGTCCGCTGGGTAATATTCCTGGGGCGGCAGGTTATCCGTCTGGGTCAAATAGTTTAAATTTACGCGGTCAAGGTGGCGGTATTGAGCTGGCACTATTAGGGCAAGATTACCTGCAGATTTATAAGGCCGCACAAGATTTTGCTGCCCAGGTTGAGCAGACTATCCCGTCGATTGACAACGTGCGTATTTCATATCAGCCATCACAGCCGCAATTGCGCGTTAATATTGATAGACGTCGTGCAGAGGAATTAGGAGTGTCACTGAGTGATATATCAATCACCTTGCGTGCTGCGATAAATGGCGATGATATTGCAGATTTAAATATTGGTGACCAATCGGTACCGATTATTCTGCAAGCACAAAATCAAACCATTAAAGATCCCAGTGATCTCGCTAATTTATATATCAGTGCAAATAACGGTCAGTTAGTACCACTGAGTAGCGTTGCAACCATTACAGAAGAAGGTGTTGCCGCCGAGCTTGAACGCCACGCACAGCGTCGTGCTATCGAGCTTGATATGGAACTGCCGGCGGACATGAGTATTGCACAGCTGGTATCGCAATTACGTGATATTTCAGAGCAAACGCTACCAAGTGGCATTAGCTTGGCATTTAAAGGTGAAGCTTTAACCTTTGAAGAAACTTCTAATGAAGTATTTATCACTTACATACTGGCATTTTTAATCGTATTTTTAGTATTAGCCGCACAGTTTGAAAATGTTAATAGTGCTGTGGTGGTGATGGTAACAGTACCGTTTGGTATTACATCAGCAATTTTAGCGCTGTATTTAACTGGTACTTCGTTAAATATTTACTCGCAAATAGGTTTGGTGATGTTAATTGGCTTAATCGCGAAAAACGCGATTTTGTTAGTTGAATTTGCTGACCAATTGCGCGACCAAGGTTTAACAGTTCGTAAAGCTGTAGAGCAAGCAGCATTAGTACGTTTAAGACCAATTACTATGACCTTGATATCAACCTTACTAGGTGCACTGCCGCTGATATTATCAACCGGAGCGGGGGCTGAGGCACGTAATGCGATTGGCTGGGTCGTGTTTGGTGGCTTGTCTTTAGCGGTGCTATTTACGTTGTATTTAACACCGGTAATTTACTTGGGCTTAGCGCGCTTTACTACCCCCCGTGGTGATGAAAGTAAGCAACTTGCGCAGGAGCTTGATAAGGTAGAGTAAATCACAATTAAAATAGCCTAATTAACTATTTATCTTTGAAAAATAAGTTAATTAGGCTCACACTTGGGAAAGCTATCCCCAACAGGTTTTTTTTATGCAAGCCGAACAAGTAGAAATCGCGCAGTTTTTAGCACAACACCCGCCTTTTGACAGCCTACCGAGTAAAGCAATCAATGAGCTCGCGCAACAGGTTGAAGTCGCCTACTTTAGAGCGCACACCGATATTTTATTATTTGGTCAAGATATCGCCGATCTTTATGTGATCAGAAGCGGCTCTGTTGAAATGTATCGACGTAATGGGGAACTGGATAATCGTTTAACCACTGCCGGTATATTTGGGCAGATGGGTTTACTGATGAATCGCAAGGTTCGCTTTCCAGCTAAAGCACTTGAAGATACGCTAGTGTATTGCATTAATGTTGAACTATTTAACCGCTATTGCGACGAATTTGATTCATTTGCTGACTATTTTGAAACGGATGGTAATGTTCGTTTACATCAGGCAATTGTTGAACAAGCCGATGGTAATGATTTAACCACGGCAAAAGTAAAATCGCTGATCCACCGTGATGTGGTAACAGTTAATACTGATTCGACGGTGCAACAAGTTGCCCAGCTTATGACTGATGAATCGGTGTCATCGGTTTTAGTGACTGATAGTACTAAACCTATTAACGACGACCCAGAGGAAGATGATGGTCAAGTTGTTGGTATTATCACAGACAAAGATTTACGTACCAAAGTCATTGCTCATGGGCTGGCATTTGACACACCCGCGCATACAATAATGTCTACAAACTTGGTTTTATTAGATGCCAATGCCTATGTTTTCGAAGCTGTACTTGCGATGCTACGTGATAACTTACATCACTTACCGGTGGTGCAAAAACGCCGTCCAATTGGGGTTATTTCTCTTTCTGATATTTTACGCTATGAATCACAAAGCAGCTTGCTATTGGTACGTGGAATACTTGCGCAGCAATCGATTGAAGATTTAACCCACTATGCACGCCAGCTGCCGAATGTGTTTGTACGGATGGTAAATGAAGATGCAAACTCGCATATGATTGGCACGGCAATGGCTGTGATTGGCCGCACTTTTAAACAAAGGTTACTGGTATTAGCCGAAGAAAAGTATGGGCCGCCGCCGGTTGCATACTGTTTTATCGCATTAGGTTCAATGGCGCGGGATGAGCAACTCATTGTTACTGATCAAGATAACGCGCTCATTCTAGATGATGATTATGATGATGAACTTCATGATACGTATTTTCAAAATATTGCCGATTTTGTTTGTGATGGTTTAGCTCAATGCGGTTATACCTATTGTGATGGCGAAATAATGGCGTCATTTAAAAAATGGCGAAAAACACGTGCACAATGGTTTGAGCAATTTGCTCAGTGGATAGAGCTGCCTAAACCGCAAGCCTTACTAAATAGCTCCATATTTTTTGATTTAGACGGGGTGTGGGGTAAAACCAAATGGGCCGATGAGCTTAAAATATTTATTGCCAAACAAAGTAAAGTTAATCGCGTATTTTTAGCTAATATGGCTGCAAATGCTCGCAACAGAACCCCACCATTGGGGTTTTTTAAAGGCTTTGTTATGGAGCACAACGGTCAGCATAAACGTTCTATGAATTTAAAGCGCAGAGGCACAGCGCCGCTTTCAGATGTTATTCGTGTTCACGCATTGGCGGTTGGATCACGTAAGCAAAACTCGTTCGAACGCTTAGAAGATATTATTGAAGCCAAGCTCCTACCGCAAGGCAAAGCACAAGATTTGCGAGATGCGCTAGAATATATTGCCATGATGCGGATCCGTCACCAAGCATGGCAAATTGAACAAGGGGAAGAACCCGACAACGATTTAGACCCTCATTTATTATCGCCTTTTGAGCAGCGTAACTTAAAAGAAGCTTTTGCAATTTTAGAAAAAGCACAAAGCTATTTGAAATTTAGTTACTCAGCAAACTCTGGGGTGAAGTAATTTATGGCTTTCAAAAAGCAAGCAATGATTGACTGGGCAACACGCTATAAAAATTTATTAAGCGGCGCTCAAAATGACACTATCAAACGTTTTTATGGAGCTGCTTTTAGCGATAAATTCGCAGCAATTAAAGATGTGCCATTTGTTGCAATGGACTTTGAAACAACCGGTTTAGATAGCACTAGTGATGATATTGTCAGCGTTGGTTTAATTCCTTTTAATTTACAGCGTATATATTGCAAAGATAGTCGCCATTGGGTGGTGCGCCCTAGGCGTAATTTCAACGAGGGATCCATTGTAATACATGGCATAACGCATTCAGAAATTGACGATGCCCCGGATTTTAATCATATTATTGAGCCATTATTGCAAGCACTCAGTGGTAAAGTGGTTGTTGTACACTATGGCGCGATTGAGCGGCACTTCTTAAATACTGCACTGTTACTTAGGCTTAACGAGGGGATCAACTTTGCTTTGGTTGATACCATGGAAATTGAACGAAAAGCCTTAAAAGCCAGGCAGGGTTTGCTAGGTTGGTTATTTAATTCTAAGTTAGGATCGCTTAGATTAGGTGATTGTCGCCAGCGCTATTCGTTACCTGTGTATAAAAACCATAACGCTTTAACTGACGCTTTAGCAACGGCTGAACTGTTACAAGCACAATTGAGTCACCATTACCGAGAAGATACACCGATCTCGCAATTATGGAGTTAAAAATTTCTTAACCTGAACTTTGGCTAACAAGCTTAAATAAAAAAACGCCGCAAATTTGCGGCGTTTGTGGTTTTATATAGCGTTTATTTAGCCGGTAACGGCTCAGTTCTCAGACCTAAAATAAGGCTTAAACACATAAACAGCAAGACGATTGTAAATGGTAAGCCGGTAGAGACCGCACCTGCTTGCAGTGCTTCGATTGCTTGTGTACCACCAATCCACAGTAGCGCGGCTGCGATAGCACCTTCAATAGATGCCCAAAATATGCGTTGTGGTACTGGCGCATCAATTTTCCCGCCAGCAGTGATGGAGTCTATTACTAATGACCCTGAATCAGATGAAGTGATAAAAAACACTAAAACTAATAGCACAGCAATTACAGACAAAATATTAGACATAGGTAATTCATCTAGCATTTGAAACATAGCCATAGGGACATCGGTTAAACCATTTAAACCAAGTGCGCCAACACCATTGACTACTTGATCAATTGCAATACCGCCGTAAATTGACATCCATAAAACTGTAACCAATGTTGGAATAAGTAATACCGCAATCAAAAATTCACGAATAGTACGACCGCGTGATACGCGAGCGATAAACATGCCTACAAACGGTGACCACGAAATCCACCAAGCCCAGTAAAATACAGTCCAGCCATGCATCCATGTTTCGTCTTCACGGCCATGTGGATTACTTAATGGAATGATATTTTCTACATAACCCATAAAGGTGGTAGGAATATTACCCATCGCAACAGCAAAGCCAACTAAGCAAACAAATACCAATAGGGCAAAAGCAATTAGCATGTTGATATTACTAAGGAGTTTTACACCGCCATCAATGCCGCGCACAACGGAAATAATAGCCAGTAGGGTAACGCCAACAATAACGAGTATTTGTGAGCCAATGCCACCTTCGAGACCAAACACGTGGTTTATCCCCGCAGACGCTTGCTGAGCGCCTAACCCCAATGATGTTGCCAAGCCAAATAAAGTTGCCAGTACTGCTAAAATATCAATGATATGACCAGGCCAGCCCCATGCTTTATCGCCCAATATAGGGTAAAAAATTGACCGGATAGACAGTGGTAAACCTTTGTTATATGTAAAGAATGATAGTGATAAGCCAACTACAGCATAAATAGCCCAAGGGTGCAGGCCCCAATGGAACATAGTTGCCCCCATTGCCAGTTTTGCAGCTTCTGGGGTGTTGGCTGTTACATTCAGTGGTGTTTCATACCAACCAGTAAAATATGCAACCGGTTCAGCTACCCCCCAAAACATTAAGCCAATACCCATGCCTGCGGCGAATAACATAGCGAGCCATGAAACACGAGTATATGAAGGCTTAGCATCACTGCCTCCTAAACGGATCTTTCCGTAAGGAGAAACAATCAGTGCTAAACAAAAAATAACGAAGAAGTTTGCAGCCCACATAAACAAGGCATCAAAATTATTAATTATATCGAGTTTCACACCATCAAGTGCTGCTTTTGCAGTTTGTGGATCGGTAGCGAGAATGGCGATTAAAAAGATGACAATCAGGCCCGCACTGATGCCAAAAACAGGGTTGTGTATATCAAATCCCCATTTTTGCACGTTATCCTGACCTACGGTGTAATCCGTATTGTCGATACTATATTTGTCATGATTTTCGCTCATGCAATACCTCTTTTGTTGTCCTAACAAGCTGCTTGTTACCAGCAACATACCTAATTTAATTAGTCTAAGTAACTTGAAGCTTCGGATAATAAATCACTACGTTAGTAAATTTTTAAAGCAAAGTTCAGGTTAGGTAATAATTGATACTTTAATTTATTTGAAGACTAACTAATTTAAAAGATGATCATACAGCTACTAGTGTATGAGTTAAATACCAAATGTAAATGATTTTGTTGTTAAATAGCGGCTTATATGGCCATTGTAACCATTTTTATGTTTTTATATAAAAGTACATAATTCGCAAAAGGTCAAAAATTAGTTTGATTGTTAAAGTAATCGCGGCTGTTTTTTGTGGTTAATTGAGCTATTATTTTTTGTAGTTGTAAAAGGCAGTTGCACGAGATTGACGTTTTATAGTCGCAGTAATGAAAGCGTAATATGAATATGATTTAACATTAGATGAGCTATATCATTGATCAGTAGCGATAAGGAATTTAGTCATTACTATGAGTAACCATGGCAAAGAGAACACTAAAAACACGGCTGATGAGCATCAATTAGCTCAGCATTATCATCGCGTTCGACACCACAGCGTGACGTTAATAAACTCGTTATCAGCAGAAGACTGCCAATTACAAGCTATGGCAGATGTAAGCCCTAGTAAATGGCACCTTGCGCACACAACGTGGTTCTTTGAAACTTTTTTGCTAATTGCACATAGCTCTCACTACACAGTATTTAATCCTAAATTTAAAACTTTATTTAACTCATATTATAACGGTATAGGTGAACAATTTAAGCGTGCCTGCAGAGGGAGTTTATCGCGGCCTAGTTTAGATGACGTGATTACCTATAGAGAATATGTTGACCGGGCGGTGATTGAATTACTGAGTGCACCGTGTAGCGAGTCAATAAAGCAAGTTATTGAATTAGGACTTAACCATGAACAACAGCACCAAGAACTAATGCTGATGGACATTCAATATAACTTTTCAGTTAATCCGTTGTTTCCTGCTTATTGTGACACTAACAATATCCGTATAGAAAATCCTGTTACGCAAGCCAGTCCTCTTAGCTTTGTGGCATTCTCAAAGCATACTGCACATATTGGTGCAACTGAGCAAACGTTCAGCTACGACAATGAACGGCCAACTCATCAAGTGCTTATTCAGCCATTTAAATTTGCTAACCGGTTAACTACCAATGGTGAGTATTTAGCGTTTATACAAGACGGTGGTTATCAAAATCCAGAGCATTGGCTCAGTGACGGTTGGGCGCAGATAAATAATGCTCGGCAAACTGCGCCACTCTATTGGCATAAAGTAAATAATGAGTGGTTTGAATTTACATTAGCTGGATTACAGCCTTTGGCGCTAAATGAGCCGCTAAGCCATGTTACCTTTTACGAAGCAAACGCTTTTGCACATTACTCACAAGCACGCCTCCCAACCGAATTTGAATGGGAAAGCGTTGCTAACAGTAATGCGGCGCAAACTATCACCCAGCTGACCGACAACTGTTGGCAGTGGACAAACAGTGCCTATTTACCGTACCCAGGCTTTAAGCCAATAGCAGGCGTGGCAGGGGAATACAATGGTAAATTTATGGCGAACCAAATGGTACTGCGCGGTGGCTGTAAACTTACCCCACAAAATCATTTAAGACTAACTTATCGCAATTTCTATTACCCACACCAAGCGTGGATGCGCAGTGGTATTAGACTCGCTAAGGATTGAGCATGAGCCAAGTAACAACATTAATGACAACCGACATTGATAACCGCTTTTTAAACGATGTTATTGCGGGACTGTCACAGCAACAAAAGAATCTACCCTGTAAATATTTTTATGATGATAACGGGGCCGCTTTGTTTGAGCAGATCACTGAGCTTGATGAGTACTACGTGACACGCACAGAGCTGAGCATTTTAACCAAGCACAGCCAAGCAATTGCCAAGTTGCTTCCTGATAACTTATCAATCATAGAGCCGGGCTGTGGCTCGGGTAAAAAAATTGCTTATTTGTTAGCGCACTTAGTGAATGTGAAAAGTTTTGTGCCATTTGAGATCTCTAATGAAATGCTTAATTACTCATTGGCTCATTTATCTCCATTATTTCCTGAGTTAGCTATTTCGCCGTTGTTGGGGGATTTTACTCATAGCCAAATGGTAAAGCAGTTAAGCCGTGAAACACAATTGGATAGCCAAACGAACCTCGTGTATTTTCCAGGCTCAACAATAGGCAATTTTTCACCGCTAAAAGCCATTGAGATCATGAAAAATTTCCATCGGTTATGTGGTATTAACGGTTATGTATTGATTGGCATTGATTTGCTCAAAGACCGTCAAGTATTACTTGATGCTTATGACGATAAACAAGGCGTCACCGCGGCATTTAATAAAAACTTGCTCCAGCGTATTAATGCTGAGTTAAATGCTGATTTTGATCTTAGCCAGTTTAATCACCAATCACGGTTTAATGAAAAACTAAGCCGTATTGAAATGCATTTGATCAGTAACTGTGATCAAACAGTCACCGTCAATGGCGAATCATTTAGCTTTTCTCAAGGTGAGAGTATCCATACAGAAAACTCCCATAAATACGCACTACAGGCATTTACTGAACTTAGCGCCCAAGCTGGATTACGTTTAGAGCAAACGTGGCAAGACGAGCAGGGGTATTTTGCATTGTGTTTATTAAGGCCAATTTAAACAATGCACAGTCCATAATTTATTATTTAACTGTACTTAGCTAAAAATGCTGCGCAAATTGATTTTTTAATAGTATAAATACTACATTAAACCTACGGCTGCTGGTGTAGCCATTATAAAACCTTATTACGAAGAGGTTAGTGTGGACAGTTCTACTAAATTAAAAACGATTGCAGCACATTTATTTGCACAACGCACAAGTGCAGCGCCACAATCAGATTTACCGCCACAATTAGCATTAACAAGCACTGAAGATAGTTTAGCTGTTCAACAATTGATGATTGCATTAAACAAGGGCCAAGTATTTGGTTGGAAATGCCTATTACCACTTGATAACGGTGCGATTATTTTGGCTCCAATATTAAAGCCGCCGCAATCATTTGCACAAATCTGCACATTATATACTGAACAAAACAAGGCACGGATAGAGCCTGAAATTGCTTTTGTGTTTGCGCAAAATATGCCAAAGCAGGCCAGCTATAGCGAAGCTGAAATTGACCACGCGGTGAGTGACACGCATATGGCACTTGAGCTGATCCAAAACCGTTTCTCTACAGCGTATCAAGCAAATCACTTTGCAAAGTTAGCGGATGGTTTAAGTAACCAAGGGGTGTTACTTGGTCCTAAAATTAATAAGCAAGCAGCTTATGATGCGGCACATATTACTATCGCGATAACACAAAATAATCAGTGTCATAGCTATCTTGGCAAGCATCCATGTGGTCTGGCACAAACACCAATCTATTGGGCAGTAAATTATCTGGCTAAGTGTGGGATCACGCTCGCTGCTGGCCAAATTCTCATAACAGGCTCATATTGTGGTGTTATTGAGTTAGACACTGATGTTGATACTGAAATTGACTATGCAGGGCTTGGAAAATACACCGTCAAATTTAGTGGCTTAACTGATAATGACGCTGTTATCTTTTAAACGGTAATTAATGGTTGCTCCGAAAACAGAATCTTGGAAAAGCTGGCCATGTGTTTGTTCAGTGTATTGTTTGATTATGGGGGCAATAATGCTGATGGCTGAACCTGTAGCGCTATCTTCATCAACGCCATAATAAGGAGCAAAATATCGAAAATGCCACTGTGTGGTTTGATTAGCTGTTTGGCGTTGTTGCAATACAATCACTGCATTTGGGTAGTATTGTAATTGTGCTGTATTTATCGCGAGTGTTTTTAAAGGCTGATCACTGTTAATCATCACAGTACTGTAGCCGTTAATTTTTGCTGTTTTATAGCTTTGCACTATTGAGGTAGGAATGGCTTGTTGCAGCAGAACCTCTGTTTGTACCTCGGTGCTATCAATGGTGGCTAATTGTAGTTGCAGTGCGCGTTGATGTATTCTGATTTTAAATACTTCCCCTGTATTTGTATAAAAAGTGTTTGGGCTAAACCCTTGCCATTTTTTTAAAAACAGTGCAGCGGCGAGTGTCCCATGACCACAGCGGCTGATCTCATGGCTGTGATTAAACCAACGAATAGGGCATCGATTTTTTTTGATATTGGCTTGATTTAAAAATACGGTGGCGGGCTGAGCGGTGTTTTTTGCAATGCGCTGCATTAGTCGAGTTGTTAACCCTGTTTTATAAATAACAATTAACGCAGACGAACCTTTACAGCGTCTCGCTGTATCGTTAAAAACTTGCTCAATAGCAAAAGACTGCACAAAGCGCGGGGCTTTGTGCAGTCTGTGAGTTATTGCCAGATTTAATAAGCGACTAGGCTTATTATTTCTTTTGTGCATAGGCGTCGTTATGAATACCTGCGGCACGACCTGATGGATCGGCATTATTTTGAAATGATGCATCCCATAATAACGCTTCAGGCGTTGAACAGGCGACTGACTTACCGTGTGGTACACATTTAGCGGCTGCATCACCTGGGAAGTGAGATTCAAAAATAGTACGGTAGTAATACGCTTCTTTTGAATCAGGTGTGTTAATAGGGTATTTAAATTTTGCGTTTTCAAGCTCTTGATCGGTTACTTGCTCGTTTACAAACTCTTTTAATGTATCAATCCAGCTGTAGCCTACACCATCCGAAAACTGCTCTTTTTGACGCCATAACACTTCATCAGGTAAGTAGCCGTCAAAGCCTTCACGTAAAATATGCTTTTCAATTTTGCCATCTTTACACATTTTAGCTTCAGGGTTGATACGCATAGCAACATCAACAAACTCTTTATCAAGGAAGGGAACGCGGGCTTCTACACCCCATGCCGCCATTGATTTATTTGCGCGTAAGCAATCAAACATGTGCAGTTTAGATACTTTACGGTTTAATTCTTCATGAAACTCTTGTGCATTTGGTGCTTTATGAAAGTACAAGTAACCACCAAATAGCTCATCAGCGCCTTCACCAGAGAGCACCATTTTAATACCCATCGCTTTGATTTGGCGAGCCATTAAGTACATCGGAGTAGAAGCACGGATCGTAGTTACATCGTAGGTTTCAATGTGATAAATAACTTCACGTAGGGCATCAATCCCTTCTTGAATCGTAAATATAATCGGGTGATGAACAGTTCCTATCATATCAGCTACTTTTTGTGCAGCCGCTAGATCTGGGGAGCCCTCAAGGCCAACCGAGAAAGAGTGCAGCTTAGGCCACCATGCATCGCTTTCATCATTATCTTCAATACGTTTTGCTGCAAAACGTTGGGTAATAGCTGAAATAACGGATGAATCTAAACCACCTGACAACAACACGCCATAAGGTACGTCACACATTAATTGACGTTTAACGGCGGCTTCAAGTGCATCTTTGACGTCTTCGGCTTTTGCGCTGTTATCTTTAACTGCATCGAAGCTTTGCCAATCACGGGCATAATATGGGCGCAATTGACCATCTTTACTCCATAAAAAATGTCCAGGAGGAAATTCTTCAATATGCTTACAGATTGGTGAAAGTGCTTTTAGCTCTGAGGCAACATAAAAGTTACCGTGCTCATCGTGGCCTGTATAAAGTGGAATAATACCAATATGATCACGGCCAATTAAATAAGCGTCTTGTTCTTCGTCATATAAACAAAAAGCAAAAATACCGTTCAGATCATCTAAAAATTCAGGCCCTTTCTGTTTGTATAACGCTAAGATAACTTCACAATCTGATTGAGTTTGAAAAGTGAAATCGGTTTCAAGGTTAGCGGCAAGTTCTTTGTGATTATAAATTTCGCCATTAACCGCTAGAATATGAGTTTTTTCAGGGTTGTATAAAGGCTGTGCACCGCTTGAGACACCAACAATGGCTAAACGTTCATGCACTAAAATCGCTTTATCTGATGAATATACACCAGACCAATCAGGTCCGCGGTGACGTAATAATTTTGACATTTCAATTGCTTGCGTACGCAATGGAGCGGGATCAGACTTTATATCTAATACACCAAAAATTGAACACATAGTAACTCCTCATTCCTATCATGTGTGTTAGTTAGGTCATAATACCTAACCATTCACGTTTGTTTTAACAGAAATAATTAACTAAGTCACATAGCTTTTACAATATTTTCAGAATAATTTATGCACCAGCATGGCCGCTGATGCACCAAATTGGTCAGTGGGTGGTGCCAGCCGCGACTTTTACATCTTGTTTTGCAACAATAGCTTCGTTGATCATTACTTTTAACGCGCTTAGCACGGTTTCTTCGCTCATACTCGGTGCGCCATTATGGTGCACAGCTTGGCTTGGTAAATAAGGGATATGTACAAAGCCCCCTTTGATGTGTGGTTCATGCTCATTGATATGATGTAATAGACCATACATAACGTGATTACACACATATGTACCCGCTGTATTAGAAATGGCGGCTGGGATCTCACTTTGTTGCAGTGCTAATAACATGCGTTTGATAGGTAATTGTGCAAAATAAGCAGCAGGGGCATTATTGACGACGGGGTGATCAATGGGTTGCTTTCCTGCGTTGTCTTTAATTCGGGCATCATCAATATTAATCGCGATACGCTCTATGCTTATTTCACTGCGGCCACCGGCTTGGCCGATACATAATACTAGAACCGGATGATGCTGCTCTATGGCTTTATAAAGCACCTCTAATGAGGTATTAAACTCACACGGTAGCTCAAGGGCTATTACTCGGTGCTTAGCGATTAAATGTTCGTCGAGTTTGCTTACCGCTTGCCACGACGGATTGAGCGATTCGCCGCCAAATGGTGCAAACCCAGTTATCAATACGCAGGGCATGCTTGATGTCAGTTTAGTCATTAAAAACCACCATATACATTAAAATAATATTGACCGTTAATAAGGCCAGCGCAGTAGGTATTTGCACCTTTATAACATGGTATTTGTCTTTTAGGTCGAGTAATGCCGCTGGAATGATATTAAAGTTTGCTGCCATTGGCGTCATTAACGTTCCACAGTAACCACTGTACATCCCAATTGCTACCAGTGGTGCGGCGCTGGCGCCATGACCTTCGATTAAAAAAGGCATAGCAATACCCGCAGTCATTACCGGAAATGCAGCAAACGCATTTCCCATCACCATGGTAAATAACGCCATGCCAACACAATACAGCACCACCAGCATAAAACGATTCTCTGGCGCTATAAATAAAGTAACCAACTCTTTAATTGAGTCTCCTGTTTGCGCCACAATAAACACGCCACCAAGCATTGCTAGCATTTGTGGCAGTATTGCTGCCCAACCGATAGAATCTAGCAGCCGACGGGATTCAGTGACAGCTTCAATCGGATTTCCCCCAGTAATTTTCCAGCCAATAAGTAGCGCAGACACACACGCTATAGTGAGCGATGCGAGAGTTAAATGACGTTGATCAAGTAAGTAATAATCACCAATTGCGATACCATCAAAAGAAACAGTCAGTAATACCGTGATCACGAGTATCATTAATGCGGGAACAAATAATTTATTGCCTAGGCGAGAGGCCGATTGTGTTTGTTGCTGCTCAGTGAGTGGTTGATAACTGCCCATGTTCACTAGGTTTAAGCCCGCTAACAGGGCAATTAATACTACGCTCACACCAACCCATAAATAAGTGTTGGCTTTGCCGAACAAGGCAATAGATACATCACCAAATAAAAAACTGCTACCAAATAACAACCAAAATAATGCTGTGGTGAGCCTTTTTGGATGGTTTGTGTCTTGCAGCGTTCGAACAACTAAAAACATCACAACGAGACCAATTAATAAATAAATGTTCTCAATGGTGATAATTGTAGCGTTTGAGTTAGTTACATCGGTTGTTAGTACTTTACTCATCACACTTCCTGCTGTTTGTAGTGAGCAACAGCCAGAGCTATTTTTGCTTCTAAACGAGATAATCTAAATAAATGAATAATGAGTGCGGCAATGGCGGTCGGAATAGCCCATAAACCAATATGCAGCGGTTCAATACCGGCAATGCCGTTTTCCTTTAAGAAGGCATCCATCAATAGTACAGCACCAAAAGCAATGAAAATGTCTTCTCCAAAGAACATCGCAATATTATCAACGGCAGCTGCATGGGCGCTGATCATGTCTTTTATGGGTTTTGGCAGCTCACCGTGTTTATTGGTCGCGGCACCTAATGCCATGGGGGCTAATAATGGACGAACAGTTTGTGCTTGACCGCCAAGGCTTAATAACCCAAGGGCTGCTGAGCATTCTCGAACAATAAAATACAGGGCTAATATACGTGCGCTGGTGGCACTTTGAATTTGTGCAATCCAGTTTTTCGCATGCTGTTGTAAACCATAGCGCTCTAGCAGTGCGATAACGGGTAAAATAAGAATAAAGCTGGCCAGTTGACGAGAGTTCATAAACTTCTCGCCAAAGGTTTGCAAAAGGGTGAGGATATCTAAATTTACCGCCCAACCAGTTGCAAGGCCAGCAACGGTTACTACAATCAGTGGGTTAAAGCGCAAGGCAAATCCTAGCACAACCACTGGAATGCCAATTAATGGCCAATAATTAAGATCAAACATCATAGTTCCTACACTGTGCTGTGTTTATTATTATTTATTAAGCTGAGCTTTTATTTAGTGATTGGTTATCTGATGCTCAAGTTTTTTAGTGCAATAGTCAATTGTTGTAGGTGAGCGTCAAGTTTTCGCTGCGCAGTATTTGCAGCTGCTAGGTTGACGAATTCAAATATTACAAAGTCACCAGGTTTAAGTTGTGCAAATTGGTGTTGATCCGCACTTATTATAGTACCAAGTAGCGGGTATCCTCCGGTTGTTTGGCCATCATTTAGCAATACGATAGGCTCACCACTGGGGGGTAGTTGGATAGAGCCCGGGCTAACAGCTAAAGAAGGCAATGAATGTGTATGCATTAATTGATTATGCTCAGTACTGAGCCTTACTCCCATACGATTACTTTGCGGACTGACTTGCCATTTCGTCTGGGCAAAAAAATCACTAAATTGTTGTGATAGTAATTGTTGATGTGGGCCTGAATGGACGCGGATCACACTGCGCTTAGCGGGGGCAATCGCACCACGTTGCGGCCAATTGCCATCAAATGGCGTGATTGGGACTTGATCATTGGCTTGTAAAGGCGCGCCCGTTAGGCCACCAAAACCTGCTGCAATATCGGTGGCTGTTGAATTCATCACTGCATGACAATCAATGCCGCCTTTAATTGCGAGGTAGCTGCGAAAACCTTGCCGAGCGGTGGCAAATGTCAGTGTTTGTCCTTGCTCTACTGGGTAACTCCAGCCGGGATAAATACTTACTCCATCAAGCTTTGCTTGCATATCAGCGCCATGCAGCGCAATAACAGTGGCACATTTAAACTGTAATTGCGCTAAGCCTAAAGTGATCTCAATAACACTTTGATTGTCATCATTGCCCACTAAACGATTGGCAATGATCATTGCATAAGGGTCAAGCGCACCAGATTGGGCAATTCCTAAATGACGATAGCCATGACGGCCGAGATCTTGAATCGTCATTTGCATTCCGGGCTTTATTACGGTGATCATAATACCGACTCCTTAGTAACAAATTGCAGCGTATCGCCCGGTTGTATTGCGCATGGTGGAGTATTTTCACTGTCAAATAATGCAAAATCACTGTGGCCGATAATATGCCACCCACCGGGCGAATCAGCTGGGTAAATCGCGGTTTGATTAGCGCCAATGGCAACCGAACCTTTGGGCACTCGAGTTCGCGGCTGTGCTCTGCGCGGAGTATGTAATTGACTATTCAGACCGTGCAAATATGCAAAGCCTGGCTGAAAGCCTAAAAACAATACTTGATAATGCCCTTGGCTATGTATATCAATTACTTGTTGTGGCGATAAATTGTGATACTCAGCTACATAGTCTAGATCTGGGCCATAGTCACCACCGTATTGGGTAATAATTTTATGATGCTTACCCTGATAGTAGTGCGGATTTATATTTGCCCACCAAAGTGCTAACTGAGCTTGCCAGTGAGCAAGCGAAGTAGGGTCTATTAAATAAACTGTCAGCGAGTTCATTGCGGGTACTACATCTATAAAGGCGTCGCTGGTGTTGCATTGTTGCACTAGTGCCCAGATTTTTTTTTGAATGCTCAGACTGTCATCGTTTAGGGCAGTGGCATCAAGCAATATGCTGTTATTACTGAGGACACTAATAGTTGGAGAGATAGTTTGTTGATCCATAGCCAAATGTATTTATTATTCTTGAATACCTCAAACTAGCATATAACGTATGAAATGTTTATAGCGATGCGACTAGTTAACAACCTTGCAATATTAACATTACCCAGTGTAGCGCAAACACATTAGTTTGGTTATGGAATGTTCTGGACTAATACACGTAAACTAGATATGTGAGTCAGACTATAAAAAACTGTGGCATATCACTCACTATTGCTTAGAGTAGGTGTTTGATAATGCCACAGTTGTTATAACAACTAATGATGTTAGTAGAATGCATTAAGTTATAATAGCTTACTGCTAATTACTTAACAGCCACTCACTGAGCAAGCGCACACCATAACCTGTGCCGCCTGGTGAAATTTCATCTTTTCCTTTAGTTGCTAGTGCATTACCTGCAATATCTATGTGTACCCAACGAGTTTCACCAGCAAAATGTTGCAAAAAGCTGGCGGCCGTTGTTGCTCCGGGGCCACTTGAGCCTAGGTTTTTAAGATCGGCAATGTCTGAACTTAAGGTTTCTTTATATCCCAGCGGTAAGCGCCATAGGTTTTCGTTTACTTGCATTCCAGCTAAAGTGAGTTGCGTAACAAGCGTATCGTCATCAGAAAACACCGCCGCATAATCGTTACCTACGGCTTTGATTTTAGAGCCGGTAAGGGTGGCAACGTCTATCATGATCTCCGGCTTGAAATATTCACGTGCATACCACATTGCATCACTTAATACTAAGCGTCCTTCTGCATCAGTATTAACAATCTCAACGCTTAAACCTTCTGCGGTGCGAACCACATCACCAGGGGCAACAGCGTATTGCGACACCATATTGGCAGCCATACCCATAACGACAACAATGTTTTTGTCAGCTTTTGCAAGCGCCATTGCTTTGATAGTCCCAAGTACAGCGGCGGCGCCAGCCATATCAGATTTCATACGCGCAATTGATGCGCCTGTTTTGATACTATAACCACCAGAGTCAAAGGTGATCCCTTTACCAACCAGAGCAATAGGGGTCGCGTTTGAGCCTTTGTAATGTGCAACGACTAAGCGAGCGCCTTGTTCGCTGCCACGCCCGACAGCTTCAAGTGCCCCCATACCTAGTTCTATTAATTGCTTAGGCTCTAAAATAGTGATTTCTACACCTAGAGACTCAAGCTCTTTTGCCGCACTAGCAAAGTCAACAGGAGTCATTTCGCTGGCCACTTCTGAGGTTAAATCACGTGCTAAAAACACTCCTGCTTGAATGCTTTCAAGTTCAGAATAGTTACGTTTTGTTTGCTTGGAATTACTAACGTCAAAATGATAACTGACAGTGTGAGTGTTCGGAGTTTGTTTATATTTTTCAAAACGATGGTCGCGTAAATTTGCACCGTGTGCAAAGTGAGCACTAAGTACACTGTTATTGTTTACGCCTTCAACGTCATCGAATGCAACCGCAGCAGTTGTTGTTTTACTGCTCATTAATCGCGCATGAATATTACCACCTAGTTTGGTCATTAACGCTCTATCAAGCTTATCTTGCTTACCGGTACCAACAATTAGCACGCGTTTATAGTCACTATTATAAGGTGCAATTAATTCAACAGTACTGGCGTATTTGCCACTAAAACTTTCATTTTCAATAGCGTGCTGTAATTGAGCATTGAACTTTTTATTGATTGAGTTAAATGCGGTATTGCTCCCATCCTCACTGTAAAACAACACTAATGCTTGTGCATTACTATCAAGCTTGGAAGAAAAATTAAACTCTGCAGCATGGCTTTGCGTACTAAGTGCAAGGGCAATTGATAATGCAGAAAAAGCAATAAGGTTTTTCATGTTTGTACCTTTATTAAATAAACACGTTTTACCTCATTTATTCGCATAGGTTAAGTCGGATTCGGTAAAGCCGCAATAATGAGCGATAAAATAACCCACATTCCTGAAATAATATGTTCTGCTTCAAGGTCTACTAAAATGAAGCAACAAATAGAAAGAGGTAGAGTATGTTGGCAGCAAAGAATTGGCTTAAATTAACCACTTTAACAATTTTGTTCAGTGCGGCAAGTTATGGTGTTTCCCTTAACAATGAAAAAGATAATGATATTCAAGCAACAATGCATTTAGAAACCATGGTACTTGGTTCTGGTTGCTTTTGGGGGGCAGAAAAACGTTATGAAGCGCTTCCTGGTGTAATTGATGCAAAGTCAGGCTATGCAGATGGTAAGGGTTTTAAAGCAACTTATCGTAATATTACCCAATCATCGCGCAAGTTCGATGAAAATAATTACGCTGAAGTTGTTCAGGTTACTTACAATAGCAATATAATCAGTGCTGCAACGTTATTAAAAAGTTACTTTGAAAGTCATGATCCAACGCAAAAAAATCGCCAAGGAAATGATATTGGCACGCAGTACCGTTCAATTATTTTAACTACTACTGAGCAACAAGCTGCACTGGCTGAAGAATTAAAACAGCAGTATCAAGATAAACTAACCCAAGCTGGTTATGGCTCTATAAAAACCATTATAAAACCATTAACGGTATTTTTTCCGGCTGAGGAATATCACCAAGACTACTTAGTTAAAAATCCTAATGGCTATTGCCCTGATCATTCAACAGGCGTTGTTTTTGAAAAACGCAGTGATGATAAAGTTGATAATACGGCTTTACTCGCAGGAAAGCAGATAGTGATCATTGATTCACGAGATTACTGCCCTTATTGTGAAAAACTCAAAAAAGATGTGTTAAATGATTATCAAGGAACCATTGCCGTCACTTATCGTAAAGCCGATCAACTTGATGGTTTAACGATTAAATCAGCGACCTGGGCCACCCCAACAATCTTATTTTTAGAAGATGGTAAAGAGGTTTATGGTCGCCAAGGTTATGTGTCTAGCGAAGAGTTTTATAAAGCACTTGGCGCATTTAAATTAGGGGATAGTGAAGCATATACAGTGGCATTTAAGGCCCGTACAGATAGTCCGTTTTGTAAACAGTACGATATTTTTAAAAATACCCCGGATGGTATTTTTATAGACAAACTCAGTGGTGTACCACTGTTTGATACTCGGGATCGGTTCAAATCGGGCACCGGGTGGCTGTCATTTACTCACCCTATCAAAGACAGTGTGACCATGCATGAAGACAATAGTTACGGTATGCAACGTATTGAAATTAAATCTAAATCTACGGGTATTCATTTAGGGCATTTGTTCCCAGGTGAAGGCCCAAAAGGTGAAGATCGTTATTGTATCAATGCAACTGTGTTAGATTTTGTCGCTCGCAAAGACACCTAACAGTTTAGAATAATGGCTGAGGAAATTGCAGAGTAAGGCTTCAAAATAAACTATTTTTACGATAAACCCATTGAGCTGGGTTTATCGTATTTAATGAGTTGTATATCAAATTATAAGAGTACAATTAATGTCGGATCATCACTGTTATTCGCTTTATTTTAAGTGTTTAAATGTGTCTAGCAGCCATTTTATAAATAGCTCAAGCTGTGCATTTGCCTCGCCAGGGTAGTGCTGTACTAAATAGTATTTATCCTTGGTTACTAATGGTTCATCAGTAAAGTTGCACAACCAGCCTTCGTCAAACCATGTTTGACTAATAGGCAAAGGAATTAGCGCTATACCCATACCTTGTTGCGCTGCACGGGCAACACCAAACATACTATCTACTTGTATAATTTGCTTGGGTGAAAAGTCATCAAGGCCTGCATGTTCAGCCCATTGATGCCAAGCCCAAGGACGCGCTTTGTGCAAAATTAACGGCACTTGTTGTAATGCTTCAAGTGGCTTTTTGTGCCACTGTTGCCAATTTTCTTTATTACAAGCCGGTGTGTATTGTAATGAAAACAGCTCGTGGACAACGCCTTCAATTGGCTTCGAAGACGACAGCACAATAGATAAATCACTTTGTTTAGTTAACTCTTTACGCGTTTTCATGGTGTTTAGTTGTAAATTGGTTTTAGGGTGCTCAACAGTCCACTCGCTCAGTTTCGGCATTAATAACTCACTGGCAAAAAACTCTGGCAAAGTAATGCTGATGGTTATATTTTCTTGCAGCTGACTAAATTCGTTAATGGTTTTTTCGAGTGCTTTTATAAGTGGTGATACCGAGTCATAAAAGTTTTTCCCCGCAGCTGTAAGTCTGATCGAGCGTGTTTGGCGCTCAAACAACTCAATCCCTAACTGTTCTTCTAGTTGCTTTATTTGATGACTAACAGCAGATGGAGTCAAATAAAGCTGATTGGCGGCTTCTTTAAAGCTTAGCGTTCTTGCCGCAAAACAAAATGAACGCAATCCTCTGATAGGTGTTTGCATAGTCGTTGCTAGTAATTCTCAATAACGTTAGTTAAGCAATTATTATCCCAATTTGCAAAAAACCTCTGCTTAAAGTATGGGAATAGGTAATATTTGCCAGAATGCCTAATAAATAGACTTTATTGGATTGTTTAATCTGCTATAAGTATTTAAATAGCTAATATATTAAGTTATTTCCGTTACTTATTAAATTATATGTTTAAGCAATTTCAGTGATTTTCACAATCATGGGGCATTATACGCTATTTGTGTGACAAATTGGTGCAGCCAAAAAAAATCCCTCTTGCGAGGGATTTTGGGTAACTCAGCGCCATTGGCACTGGGAATGAGGTCGGTACAAGGTGGACCTGAGCGTTAAATTAAAAAACCATCTCAGGGATTTCACCATCAACAAGTAATTTACCTGCTGTTTTACTAATAATTTCATCAACTGACACGCCCGGTGCGCGTTCTAAAAGATGAAATGCGCCGTCTTTGACTTCTAACACGGCTAAATCTGTTACTATTTTCTTCACACAGTTAACACCAGTTAAAGGTAAAGAGCAACTTTCTAGCAGTTTCGAGTCACCATGTTTACTTGCATGGGTCATAGTAACGATAATATTTTTTGCACCAGCGACAAGGTCCATCGCGCCGCCCATGCCTTTGATCAACTTTTTAGGGATCATCCACGATGCGATACTACCGTTTTGGTCAACTTCAAATGCACCTAGAACAGTTAAGTCTACATGACCTCCACGGATCATTGCAAAACTATCTGCACTATTAAATATGGCTGCGCCTTTAGCTGCTGTCACGGTTTCTTTACCTGCGTTGATCATATCTGCATCAAGCTCTGCTTTAGTAGGGTATTGCCCCATGCCTAGTAAGCCATTTTCAGACTGTAACATCACCTCAATGTTATCAGGTACGTAGTTTGCCACTAACGTAGGAATACCGATACCGAGGTTAACGTAATAACCGTCTTGTAGTTCTTGTGCAACGCGCATTGCGACTTGTTCACGTGATAATGCCATAATTATTGCTCCTTAATCGCGAGTGGTTACACGTTCAATGCGTTTTTCAAAGTTACCTTTGATCACGCGATTAACAAAAATACCAGGGGTGTGAATTTGGCTTGGCTCAAGTTCGCCTGGTTCAACAATTTCTTCAACTTCAGCAACGGTAATTTTACCTGCTGTTGCGGCCATTGGGTTGAAGTTCATCGCCGTGTGTCGAAACACTAAATTACCATAACGGTCCGCTTTCCATGCTTTTACAATGGCAAACTCACCAGTGATTGATTCTTCTAAGATATAAGGGCGTCCGTTAAATTCTTTTACATCTTTACCTTCTGCCACAGGCGTACCGTAACCTGTTGCTGTATAAAAAGCAGGAATTCCAGCACCACCGGCACGCATTTTTTCAGCCAGCGTACCTTGCGGAGTAAGCTCTACATCAATTTCGCCGCTCAACAATTGCTGTTCGAATAGGGCATTTTCACCCACGTAGGAGGCAATAATTTTTTTAATTTGCTTGTCGTGCAATAAAATACCTAAACCAAAATCATCTACACCGCAGTTATTCGATACCACAGTAAGTTCTTTGGTTTGTTTACGTTTGATTTCGCTGATCAACCCCTCAGGGATACCGCATAAACCAAAACCACCAGCGATAATGGTATCGCCATCTTTTAAGCCTTCCATTGCAGCTTCATAACTTGAAACCACTTTATCGAAACCGGCCATGGGCCCACTCCTTATTTGTAATTATATGACTACTAATTTAAGGCTAAATATAGACTATTGATCAGTAGTTTGATTTTTAAGTGCCAAGGATACCTTGCTCACAGGTTGTTTATTTAATGCCGTGCAAATTGCCCAACCAGCTTTAGCCAGTCTTTCTAAATCAATTCCATGCTCTATGCCAAGTCCTTGTAGTAAGTAAACTACATCTTCAGTGGCAACATTTCCTGACGCACCCTTTGCATAAGGGCAGCCACCAAGGCCTGCAACCGCACTGTCAACCGTTGCTATACCTCGCTTTAAGGCAGTGTAAATATTTGTGAGCGCTTGACCATAAGTGTCGTGAAAATGAACAGCTAACAATGACTTATCAATTTCAGCTAGTAGCACGTCCAACAGCTCATCGACCTTTTTTGCGGTACCTACGCCAATAGTGTCACCTAGGCTTACTTCGTAACAACCAAGGTCTAATAACTTTTGACATACTTGTAGTACGCGCTGCGGATCGATATCGCCTTCGTATGGGCAGCCAAGCACACAACTAACATAACCACGAACACGAATATTATGTGATTTAGCAAAGGCCATTACATCAGTAAAGCGGGCTATGCTTTGGTCAATTGAGCAGTTAATATTTTTCTGACAAAAGGCTTCACTGGCAGCAGTAAAAATAGCAAATTCTTTAATACCTACAGCATGGGCTGCTTCTGCACCTTTTAAGTTAGGCGTAAGTGCCGTTAAATTAGTCGTAGGTAAATCAAGCGCACTGATCACATTGCTGGAATCGGCCATTTGTGGTACCCATTTCGGTGATACAAATGCGCCTGCTTCAATGTCTTTAATACCTGCATCAGCAAGAGCGTTAATTAAGGTTACCTTATCTTGAGTAGTTACTGCACGCTCGTTTTGTAAGCCATCACGGGCACCCACTTCAACAATGCGAACATGGCTTGGTAGTGTACTATTCATCTGCTGCGCTCTCATCGCTGACAATTGCTAATAGGGCACCATGACTCACCAGAGCACCTTCTGCAAAACAATAGCTTTGCA
This sequence comes from Pseudoalteromonas sp. SR45-6, assembly GCF_014163545.1. Lineage (NCBI taxonomy): Bacteria > Pseudomonadati > Pseudomonadota > Gammaproteobacteria > Alteromonadales > Pseudoalteromonadaceae > Pseudoalteromonas > Pseudoalteromonas sp. SR45-6. Next base: position 31,153 of record NZ_JACJDM010000026.1, on the reverse strand, counting down.
ATACACCATCATGGGGGGCGGTGAGCGTATATTCCATTTTCATGGCTTCAATGATCACCACAGCATCACCTTTTGTGATGGTGCTGCCAACGTCAATAAGGTGTTTTACAACGGTACCGTTAAGTGGTGCTGCAAGCGGTAGGGCATCGCTTTCGTGATCACTGATATAGTGTTTATCAAAAATATCAAAGGTAGTTTGCAATGCTTTGTACATTACTGTGATGGTATTGTCTGCAGTAACCACATGGGCGATATGTTTATTGCCATTGATAAATACACTACACAGGTTATTGTCGATACTGCCAGAGGTTGTATAGTCAACCTCATCGATGCGGACTGTGTACCCCGCTTGATGAGCTGTTGCAGTGATCGCATTATCAACGAATGGCACCTTGATTGATGCTTCTGCATTGAGTTTAAAACCAGCTAGACTGTCCCATGCGTTCTGAGTTCCTTGACGATTAAGCCCAGTTAAATAGCTAAATGCAGCTATAATGCGGCTGCTAACAGCGTGTTGTTGATAAACTTTAAGCAACGCATCGCCTTGCTCTTCAATAAAGTGAGTATCAGGAGCGCCTTGCTTAAAGGTTGCATGGTTAGCAAGGGTGTGTAAGAAGCTCACATTACAACTAAAGCCCGCTAAATGAAATTGTTCAAGGGCTGTGCTTAATCGTGCTAAAGCTTGCTCGCGCGAGTCATCATGAACGATCAATTTAGCGATCATAGGATCGTAAAATGGACTGATCTCATCCCCTTGCATGATCCCAGTATCAATGCGTACATACTCAGATTGAACTGGTATATACAAGCCATTGATGGTACCAGAGCAAGGAATAAAGTCATTGCTTGGATCTTCGGCGTAAATACGCGCTTCAAAGCTGTGGCCCTGTAATTGGATATCACTTTGTTGCATGGGTAATGGGTTACCTGCGGCGACGTTAATTTGCCAATTAACTAAATCGACACCAGTCACCATTTCAGTAACAGGGTGCTCAACTTGCAGCCGGGTGTTCATTTCCATAAAGAAGAATTCATCGCCACACAGTAAAAACTCCACCGTGCCTGCACCTCGGTAATTGATCGCAAGTGCACAGCGTACTGCGGCTTCGCCCATTTCTTTGCGTAGTTCGTCAGATAAACCAGGCGCGGGGGCTTCTTCAATCACCTTTTGATGGCGGCGTTGTAATGAACAATCACGATCACCTAAGTACACACAGTTACCGTGATTATCAGCAAACACTTGCACTTCAACATGGCGTGGTTTATTAACATAGCGCTCAAGTAGTACTAAGTCGTTACCAAAACCGGCGATTGCCTCACGCTGTGCACCTTGTAGAGCACTGATAAAGTCTTTTGCATGTTCAACCACGCGCATGCCTTTACCACCGCCACCAAAGGCTGCTTTGATAAGCACTGGGTAACCAATTTTTTCAGCTTCAGCTTGTAAAAACGCAGGATCTTGTTTGTCACCATAATAACCAGGTACTAATGGTACATTCGCGGCTGCCATTATTTCTTTGGCGCGGGTTTTTGAGCCCATTGCTTCGATACTGCTCGCTGGTGGGCCTATAAACGCAATATTATTGGCTTCACAGGCCTTTGCAAATTCACTGTTCTCAGATAAAAAGCCGTAACCTGGGTGAATGCAATCTGCACCTGCATCCAGTGCTACTTGGATAATTTTATCAGCTACCAAATAGGAGTCTTTACTCGGCGCTGCGCCAATATGGTAGGCTTCATCGGCGAGTTTTACATGTTGTGAATTTTTATCTGCATCAGAGTAAACCGCCACAGTGGTTAAGCCCATTTGCTTTGCGGTACGCATAACCCGACAGGCAATTTCGCCGCGATTAGCAATAAGAATTTTTTGTAATGATTGTGTGCTCATGGTGATCCCTATTTTTGCCAATTTGGTGGGCGTTTTTCAAAAAAGGCAGATAACCCTTCTTGACCTTCTTCAGATACGCGAATTTTGGCGATACGCTCTGCGGTTAAATTTATGATTTGTTCATTAATATCATGGCCAGCTACATCGTTGATCAATTGTTTTGCTGCGCGAACCGCGACAGGGCCGTTGTTGATCAGTGTTTCGAGTAGTTGATCAAGCGCGCATTCAAGTTTACCGGTTACTTGATGAATTAAGCCTAATTGCTTGGCTGTGTGGGCATCAAAAATCTCAGCGGTTAAAAAATAACGACGTGCAGCGCGCTCGCCAATGGCTCTGATCACATACGGGCTGATTACAGCTGGAATAAGGCCAAGTTTTACTTCGCTTAAACAAAACTGTGCATTGTCTTGGCATATGGCTATGTCACAACAGGCAATTAAGCCCAGTGCGCCGCCAAATGCCGCGCCTTGCACAGCACATACCGTTGGCAGTGGGCTGCTGGCTAATACATGCATTAATTTGGCAAGTTGTTTTGAATCCGCAAGATTCTCACTGAAGTCATTGTTTGCCATGGACTTCATCCAATTAAGATCAGCCCCTGCAGAGAAATGCTCTCCCTCAGTTTTTAAAACAAGGGCGCGTACATTTAAGCTATTAGCATGCTCTATACATTGAATAAGTTCTTGGATCACTTGCTCGTTAAAGGCATTGCGCTTTTCAGGGCGACTTAAAACGAGTACAGCCACATTTGATTTAGTTATTTGTAGTGTTACTGACATACTCACGTCCTTACATTCTAAATACGCCGAATTGCGAATCACGTTTTGGTGCATTGGCTGCAGCACTGAGAGCTAAACCTAGCACACTTCGGGTATCTGCTGGATCGATGATACCGTCATCCCACAAACGGGCGCTGGCATAGTATGGATGACCTTGTTGCTCATATTGCTCGATAATCGGCTGTTTAAACTCGCTGATTTGCTGATCAGTCATGCTTTGGCCTTTGCGGGCTAAACCATCTTGCTTAACTTGCGCCATAACGCCTGCTGCTTGTTCGCCGCCCATCACAGAAATACGCGCATTAGGCCACATCCACATCATAGTCGGTTCAAACGCACGACCACACATGCCATAGTTACCTGCGCCATAAGAGCCGCCAATTAATACGGTAAATTTTGGAACATCAGCACACGAAACAGCCATCACCATTTTAGCGCCGTGTTTAGCAATGCCTTCGGCTTCGTATTTTTTACCTACCATAAAGCCGGTAATATTTTGTAAAAACACCAGTGGAATATTTCGTTGTGCGCACAGCTGTATAAAGTGCGCGCCTTTTTGAGCTGACTCACTAAACAAAATGCCATTGTTAGCAACAATCCCAACCGGATGACCATAGATTTTCGCAAACCCAGTCACTAAAGTATCGCCAAAGTAACGTTTAAACTCATCAAACGAAGAGTCATCCACGGTACGTGCAATCACTTCGCGAACATCAAATGGCTTTTTAAGATCGGTGCCAACAATGCCGTATAATTCGTTAATATCATAACGCGGTGCTTTTACTTGCTCTAATATTGGCGAAGTAGGGCGTTGATAATTAATTCGTTCAATACATTGGCGAGCAATTGATAACGCATGAGCGTCATTTTCAGCGTAATGATCGGCAACCCCTGATGTTTTACAGTGGACATCAGCGCCGCCAAGTTCTTCTGCGGTTACCTCTTCACCTGTAGCCGCTTTTACCAGCGGTGGGCCGGCTAAAAATATTGTGCCTTGCTCTTTTACAATGATGCTTTCGTCGGCCATTGCAGGCACGTACGCGCCACCTGCGGTACATAAACCCATAACGACTGCAATTTGTGGAATGCCTTTGCCCGACATACGCGCTTGATTATAAAAAATACGACCAAAGTGCAGTTTGTCAGGAAATACATCATCTTGCTCAGGTAGGTTGGCACCACCTGAATCAACCAAATATATACACGGTAGGTGACACCGCTCGGCAATATCTTGTGCGCGTAAATGTTTTTTAACGGTTAGTGGAAAATAGGTGCCGCCCTTAACTGTCGCATCATTGGCGATGATCATACATTCAACGCCTTTAACACGGCCAATACCAGCAACTACACCGGCACAAGGAATCGCTTGCTCATAAACACCAAAGGCTGCAAATTGTGAAATCTCTAAAAATGGTGAACCTTCGTCAAGTAAGGTACTAATGCGTTCACGCACGAACATTTTACCACGGCTTTCATGGCGTTCTATTAACGCTACGCCACCACCTTGGCTGATCTCGCTTACTTTATCGCGTAAATCATCAACCAGTGCCGCCATATTTTTATGATTTTGCAAAAACTGCGGGTCGTGAGGGTTGACGCTTGATTTTAAAATAGTCATAGCGCTTATCCTTAACGGCTTTCAGTAAATAATTCGCGACCAATTAGCATGCGACGAATTTCCGAGGTACCGGCACCAATTTCATAAAGCTTAGCGTCACGCAATAGGCGGCCAGTGGCGTATTCGTTGATATAACCGTTACCACCGAGAATTTGAATAGCATCAAGTGCCATTTTAGTTGCCAGCTCTGCCGCATATAAAATTGCGCCTGCGGCATCTTTACGGGTCGTTTCACCGCGATCACATGAACGCGCAACAGTGTATACATAAGAGCGAGCTGCATTCATTTGTGTATACATGTCGGCTACTTTGCCTTGTATCAGCTGAAATTGACCAATCGGTGTATCAAACTGCTTACGTTCATGAATATACGGTACTACAATATCCATACAGGCTTGCATGATCCCCAGCGGGCCTGCCGCTAGCACAACACGTTCATAATCAAGGCCACTCATTAGTACCTTAACGCCTTCGTTTAAATTGCCAAGAATATTCTCTTCTGGTACTTCACAGTTTTCGAACACTAATTCACAGGTATTTGAGCCGCGCATCCCGAGTTTGTCGAGTTTTTGGGCGGTAGAAAAACCAGGGAAATTACTCTCAACAATAAATGCGGTGATGCCTTTAGCGCCAGCGGTTAAATCAGTTTTAGCATAGATCACTAAAGTATGCGCATCTGGACCATTGGTGATCCACATTTTATTACCGTTTAAAATGTACTTATCGCCTTTTTTCTCGGCTTTAAGTTTCATTGATACTACGTCAGAGCCTGCGTTTGGCTCACTCATGGCAAGGGCACCAATGTGCTCACCACTAATTAATTTAGGTAAGTATTTTTCTTTTTGTGCTTGCGTGCCATTGCGATTAATTTGATTAACACACAGGTTAGAATGAGCACCGTAACTTAGGCCGATAGAGGCACTCGCTCGGCTAATTTCTTCCATTGCGATTACGTGTTCAAGGTAACCAAGACCGGCACCACCGAGCTCTTCGGGTACGGTCATACCTAGTAAGCCCATTTCGCCAAGTTGTGGCCAAAGCTGATTAGGAAACGCATTATCAAGATCGGTTTTTTCAGCTAAAGGGGCAATTTCTTGGCTAGCAAAACTGTTTACATGATCGCGGATCATATCTGCGGTTTCGCCAAGGCCAAAGTTCATTTCTTTATATAGTGAAATAGTGCTCATGATTCATTCCTGTGTGAGAGACTGTTAATGAATAGTCATTTAATCGTTATTGTTTAAAACTAGTTATTCATCTAATTGATTTAAGGTGTCGCGACAACGACGCTCTGCGGTTACTAATTCCATCAAGACAACTTTAATGTCATCCATTTGTTGGCTTAGATCAGCTTTTTTATCTGAAATTAAGTCAAGCATAGTCACTAACTGTTTAGCGCTGGATTTATCGGCATCATAAAGTTCAAACAAACGGCCTGTTTCAGCTAAGGTAAAACCTAACCGCTTGCCACGTAAAATAAGTTTTAAACGCACTTTATCGCGTTTTGAATAAATACGGGTTTGGCCATTACGCTCAGGTGAAATTAAGCCCTGATCTTCGTAAAAGCGAATTGAGCGGGTGGTTATATCAAACTCTTTAGCCAGTTCACTGATACTAAAGGTTTGTTCATTGCTTGCCGGTTCGGCGGCTGAACTTGCAAAGTTTGTTTGATTATCTTGATTCATAGTGTTTTTACCTCATTCGAATAACTCCAATATAAGTGAAGTTTACGTAAAGGTAAAGTGGATTGTAGAACTTATACTTTAGACTAATAACCTAAAGCCATAAATAGCAGGTGTAACCTGTATTAATGCAGCTTGCAGGGGCGCTGTTTGTATTAGGCTACAGCAAAATAAAGATATGTTTACACTTTCGTTGGGCGCAAAAATCTTGATTTTAGATTTACGTTGGCGTAAACGTAAATATTATGTATGCTCATAAGCAGATTATAAATTACAGTGTTTGGCTAATCTCTGCATATGAATATAGCCAATTATAAAATGGAGCCTTTTTTATGACTACCGAAGCCGTTGTTATTGTAGCAGCAAAACGCACCCCAATGGGTGGTTTTATGGGAGCCCTTAGTGATGCAGCCGCCACTGAGTTAGGTGCAACAGCCATTGCCAGTGCGCTTGCTGACACCGGATTAAGCGATACAGCTATTGATGAAGTGATCATGGGCTGTGTATTACCGGCAGGTTTAGGTCAAGCGCCAGCACGTCAAGCAATGTTAAAAGCAGGTCTTGCGCGCAGTACTGGCGCTACGACCATCAACAAAGTATGTGGTTCAGGTTTAAAGGCCGCCATGCTTGCACATGATTTAATTAAAGCCGGTTCAATTAACAGCGCGGTTGCAGGTGGCATGGAAAGCATGACTAACTCGCCATATTTTATTCCTAAAGCGCGTGGCGGTATGCGTATGGGCCATGGCGAAATTAAAGATCACATGATGAGTGATGGCCTAGAAGACGCATACGATAATAAAGCGATGGGCTGTTTTGCTCAAGATACGGCTGATGAATACGGTATTGGCCGCAAGCAAATGGATGAATTTGCACTTAATTCACTGACCAAAGCCAATGCAGCGATTGCAAATGGCGATTTTGTAAATGAAATTGCGCCGCACACTATTAGCTCTCGCAAGGGCGATGTAACCATCAGCATTGACGAGCAACCAGGTAATGCACGCCCAGAAAAAATTCCCGGTTTGCGTGCTGCGTTTAAAAAAGACGGCACCATCACTGCGGCTAATTCATCGTCAATTTCAGACGGTGGCGCAGCCCTTATTTTAATGAGTGAATCGCACGCCAAAGCACAAGGGCTTACGCCACTGTGTCGTATTGTTGCGCACAGTACCCATTCTCAAAAACCAAGTGAGTTTACTCTTGCTCCTGTTGGCGCAATGAATAGTTTGCTTGCAAAAGCAGGCTGGACAACTGACGACGTTGACTTATGGGAAATTAACGAAGCATTCGCCATGGTAACAATGTTGGCGATTAATGAATTAAAACTTGATGCCAGCAAAGTGAATGTTAATGGTGGTGCTTGTGCACTTGGCCACCCAATTGGTGCTAGCGGCGCACGTATTTTAGTGACACTTATCCATGCTCTTAAAAATCGTGGCCTGAAAAAAGGCGTAGCGTCTTTATGTATTGGCGGTGGCGAGGCGGTCGCACTGGCGGTTGAAGCACTATAAATTAGTTAAATTTAAACTCTTACAGCCGTAGGCTCTTTTAACAATAACTACTGCGGCTTAATTTATTACCCTCTGGGGAGGAGTGCGTTATGCACCAAGTACCATTACTGATCAACGGCGAATTTGTTCAATCAACATCAGATCAACTGATTGACGTTATTAATCCAGCAAACCAAGAAGTGTTAGCACAAGTACCGTGTGCTACCGACGCTGAAATGGATGCGGCTATCGCATCTGCCAAAGACACCTTTAAAAGCTGGAAAGACGTGCCAATTACTGAACGTGCGCGCATTATGATGAAGTATGCAGCACTTTTAAAAGAGCACCACGATGAACTAGCCACCATTATTTGCCATGAATTAGGCAAAACCTTTGAAGATGCCAAAGGCGATGTTTGGCGTGGTATTGAAGTGGTTGAGCAAGCAGCTAATGCGCCATCTTTAATGATGGGCGAAACCATGGAAAACGTGGCCCGTAAAATCGATACTTACTCATACATGCAACCACTGGGTGTGTGCGCGGGTATTACGCCGTTTAACTTTCCAGCGATGATCCCACTATGGATGTTCCCACTGGCGATTGTCTGTGGTAACACCTTTATTTTAAAACCCTCTGAGCAAGATCCGCTGACGCCAATGCGACTCGCTGAACTGTTCATTGAAGCCGGCGCACCTGCAGGTGTACTACAAGTTGTTCATGGCACTAAAGTACAAGTTGACCGCTTATTAGAAGATCCCGCAGTACGCGCAATTTCGTTTGTTGGCTCGTGCGGCGTAGGTGAATACATTTACTCTAAAGGCACGGCTAATTTAAAACGTGTACAAGCCTGTGTCGGTGCTAAAAACCACATGGTGATCATGCCTGATGCAAGTCGCTCACATGTAGTTAATAACCTTGTTGGTGCCTCTGTTGGTGCTGCGGGTCAGCGTTGTATGGGTATTTCAGTGGCGGTGTTTGTTGGCCAAGCGAAAGACTGGGTTGAAGACATCAAAGCCGGTTTTGCCAATGTGCGCCCGGGTGTGTGGGATGACAAAGATGCAGCCTATGGTCCGCAAACATCGACCGCAGCCAAAGCGCGTATTTTGTCACTGATTGCACAAGGTAAAGAGCAAGGTGCAACGTGTTTAATTGATGGCTCTGATTTTACTGTTGCAGGCTATGAAAAAGGTAACTGGGTAGGACCTACCTTATTTACTGACGTCACCACTGAGATGGATTTATACAAAGAAGAAATTTTTGGCCCAGTACTGGCGTGTATGTTTGTTGATTCGCTTGATGAAGCAATCGCGCTTATAAATGATTCTCCATTTGGTAATGGCACGTCGTTATTCACTTCAAGTGGTGCGGTTGCGCGTAAGTTCCAACATGAGATTGAAGTTGGTCAAGTGGGTATTAACGTACCAATTCCTGTGCCACTGCCATTCTTTTCGTTCACCGGTTGGAAAGGTTCATTCTATGGCGATACGCATACGTACGGTAAGCAAGGTATTCGTTTTTATACTGAGACCAAAACAATTACTTCACGTTGGTTTGAAGACGAGATTGCCTCTGGTCCAAACATGAGCATTAATCTTAAATAACTAATTTAACTTACTCCACATAATAAAAAAGAGGGGCACGAAGGCGATTTCACACACAATATTGCCTTCGTTGCTCTTCACGAATATCTAATTTGACAACGCAATTATAAACAAGAGGTCTCCAATGGACTTTAATTTAACTGAAGATCAGCAAGCATTTGCTCAAACAGCTCGTCAATTCGCAGAATCAGCACTGGCTCCTTATGCAGCAAAATGGGACCGCGAACATATTTTTCCAAAAGATACCATTAAAGCTGCAGGTGAACTGGGTTTCTGTGGTTTGTATACGCCAGAGGAAGCAGGCGGTTTAGGCCTGTCGCGCTTAGATTCAAGTATTATTTTTGAACAGTTGGCGATGGGTTGTACAGCTACAACCGCAATGTTGACCATTCACAATATGGCGACCTGGATGATTGCAAGTTTTGGTACTGAGCAAACAAAAGCTAAATATTGTGACCAACTTGTTATGGGTGAACTACTAGCTTCTTATTGTTTAACAGAGCCTGGTTCAGGCTCCGATGCAGCCTCATTGAAAACAAAAGCGGTTCGTGATGGCGATGATTACGTGATCAATGGCTCAAAAATGTTTATCTCAGGCGCAGGCGAGACCGAAGTGTTAGTAGTTATGGCGCGTACTGGCGGTGAAGGTGCGGCGGGTATTTCTGCGTTTGTAGTACCGGCTGATGCCAAAGGCGTTGAATACGGTAAAGCAGAAGAAAAAATGGGCTGGAATGCGCAGCCAACACGACTAATTAGTTTTGAAGATGTACGCATACCTGCTCATAATTTATTAGGTCAAGAAGGTGAAGGCTTTAAGTTTGCAATGCAAGGCCTTGATGGCGGGCGTATTAATATTGCAACTTGTTCAATTGGCACTGCCCAAGCGGCACTTGAAACAGCCCGTGAATACTTAAAAGAACGCACACAATTTGGTAAACCGTTGGCTGCTTTTCAAGCGCTGCAATTTAAAATTGCCGATATGAATACCGAGCTTGTTGCGGCGCGTCAAATGGTGCGTTTAGCGGCTTTTAAACTTGATAATAATGACAGCGAAAAAACCACTTATTGCGCCATGGCAAAGCGTTTTGCCACTGATGTAGGTTTTACTGTGTGTAATGACGCACTACAAATTCATGGTGGTTATGGTTATATCAAAGAATACCCACTGGAGCGCCACGTACGTGATGTGCGCGTTCATCAAATTCTTGAAGGTACTAACGAGATCATGCGGGTGATTATTGCACGCCGTATTTTAGCTGAATCAGCAGCCGATATTCTATAAGGAGCGCGAAATGTCAAACCCAAGTATTGAATTAACCATTGAAGGTCACGTAGCGATTTTAACCATGTCTAATCCGCCAGCGAATACCTGGACTAAAGACACGTTAATTGCCTTAAAAAATATGGTAAATGAGCTCAATGACAATAAAAATGTTTACTCCTTAGTGATCACCGGTGAAGGTGAAAAATTCTTCAGTGCTGGTGCTGATTTAAATGTATTTGCTGGTGGCGATAAAGGCGTAGCAGCGACTATGTCGCAAGTATTTGGTGACGCATTTGAAGCATTAACTGCATTTAGAGGTGTATCCATTGCCGCGATCAATGGCTATGCCATGGGTGGTGGTCTAGAAGTGGCGTTAGCATGTGATATTCGCATTGCAGAAGAGCAAGCACAAATGGCACTACCAGAAGCCAAAGTAGGTTTACTACCGTGTGCGGGTGGCACGCAAAACCTAGCATGGTTAGTTGGTGAAGGCTGGGCTAAACGTATGATCTTATGTGGTGAGCGTCTAAAAGCAGATAAAGCCCTACAAATCGGCTTAGTTGAAGAAGTGGTACCACAAGGCGAAAGTCTTGCTGTGGCACTTAAATTAGCTACTCAAGTGGCAGATCAAAGTCCTGTTGCTGTTAGTGCCTGTAAAACCCTGATCCAAAAGGGCCGCACTCAGCCAATGGCGCATGTCTTACCGCTTGAACGTGAGTTATTTGTTGGTTTGTTTGATACACAAGATCAACAAGAAGGGGTGAATGCCTTCCTAGAAAAACGCAAAGCAAATTGGGTGAATGGCTAATGATTGAGTTAACGCAATTAAATTCACCAGATGCGCCCGTGGTGTTTGAAACTGCGAGCGCTGCAAACGGCTCACTCATTGGTTTTGCCACGCTCAACTCCCCTAAATCGTTAAATGCACTTAATTTTGAGATGATCAAATTATTAGCGCCGCAACTTAACGCATGGGCGGCTGACAGTAATGTTGCGATGGTGATACTTAAAGGGGCAGGGGATAAAGCATTTTGTGCCGGTGGTGATGTAGTCAGCCTGCATAATGCTATGAACAGTGGTGAACCGGCAAATCTAATAGAAGATTACTTTGCTCACGAATATCGCCTTGACCACCTCATTCATTGTTATGATAAACCGATCCTTGTTTGGGGTAATGGTATTGTGATGGGCGGCGGTTTAGGCTTAATGGCGGGTGCAAGTCATCGTGTGGTAACTGAGAACTCACGGATTGCTATGCCTGAGCTAACAATTGGTTTATACCCAGATGTAGGCGGTAGTTATTTTCTACATAAAATGCCTGAACATGTCGGCTTATTTTTGGGGTTAACTGCAGCGTCTATTAATTGTGACGATGCAATGTATGTGGCATTAGCTGATCACTACCTCAAAGCGGATAAATACGACACTCTGATTGAGCAATTGTGCAGCATTAAGTGGGGTAAAACGGCTTCATTGAATCACGAGAAGCTGACCAGTTTACTTACCGAACTTGATAATGTTTCTGGGCGTATGCCAAAAGGCAATGTAAAGGCGCATTTAGCCACCATTCAAAAATTGGGTGAGCTTACTGATCTACGCGATAAAGTAAATTATATCTTAAATCTAGAAACTGACGATACGTGGCTTACCCGAGCGCAAAAAGCATTAAAGCATGGTTGCCCGCTCAGTTGCGCCTTAGTTGAGCGTCAACTTGCTAGTTCAAAAGGTAAAAGTTTAGGCGAATGCTTTCAAATGGAACTGGGTATGTCGGTTCGCTGTGGTGAAGTCGGCGAGTTTCAAGAAGGTATTCGTGCGTTACTGATTGATAAAGACGGCGCGCCTAATTGGCAGTTTAAAACGATTGAACAGATCCCTGATGAATTAGTCGAGAGTTTTTTTGTTCAACGTTGGGATCACGACTCACATCCACTAAAACAACTTACACAAGGATAATGTTATGTCACTTTCTATTGGTTTTATTGGTTTAGGTAACATGGGTGGCCCAATGGCTGCCAACTTAGTTAAAGCGGGTCATCAGGTTAAGGTGTTTGATTTAAACCGAACGGTCGTAAATCTACTTGCTGAAAATGGCGCGATCGCCGCGGATGATGCTAAACATTGTGCAACGGATGTTGATGTATTGATCAGCATGCTACCGGCCAGTAAGCACGTTAAGTCACTTTATTTAGGTGATACCGGACTTGTACATATTTTAGCAAAGTCAACGTTAGTAATTGATTGTTCAACGATTGATGCAGCATCAGCACGCGACGTAGGCGCTGAGCTTAGTGAACATGGTATCGACTTTGTTGACGCGCCGGTATCCGGTGGTGTTGCCGGTGCAACGGCAGGTACACTGACCTTTATCGTCGGTGGTGGCGATGAGCAATTTGCTAAGGCCCAACCGGTGCTTGCTGATATGGGTAAAAATATCTTTCATGCAGGTGATATTGGCGCAGGACAAGTCGCAAAAATTTGTAATAACATGCTATTGAGTATTTTAATGGCGGGAACCAGTGAAGCAATTCAAATGGGTATAAATAATGGCCTTGACGCAAAAGTGCTGAGCGACATTATGACCGCCAGCTCTGGTCGTAACTGGACCCTTGAGCTTTACAATCCTTGCCCAGGTGTGATGGCCACAGCCCCGGCTAGTAATGATTATAAACCAGGCTTTATGGTTGATTTAATGGCTAAAGACCTCGGTCTTGCGATGGAAGCCGCGCAGCAAAGTAATTCAGTAACCCCGATGGGGTCAATGGCTAAAAACCTTTATACCATGTTGCAACACCAAGGTGCGGGCAGCGAAGACTTTAGTGCCATATTTAAATTATTCTCGAAGGAGTAACAGGTGGAAATTAAAAATAATACCGTGGTGATCACCGGTGGCGCGCAAGGCTTAGGATTTGCAATGGCGCATAAACTTGCGTCGCTTGGTGCTAATATTGCGTTAATTGATATGCAACAAGCGTTGTTAGATGATGCAGTTGCTGAGCTTAGCCAACATGGTGTAACTGTAAAAGCCTATGTTGCCAATGTGACTGATGAAGATGCGGTGGTAAATACATTTAATACCATCAATACAGATTTTGGTCATATTGGTGTATTGATAAATAATGCCGGTATTTTACGCGATGGTATGTTTATCAAAGCCAAAGAAGGCAAAGTGGTTGCTAAAATGGCCCTTGATCAATTTAAGTCAGTGATTGATGTAAACTTAACCGGCGTGTTTTTAGCGGGGCGTGAAGCTGCGTGCCATATGATTGAATCGGGTAAAGGTGGCGTGATAGTTAATATGTCGAGTGTTGCTCGTGCAGGTAACATTGGTCAAACTAACTACGCTGCGTCGAAAGCGGGTGTGGTAGCGATGACCACTGGTTGGGCAAAAGAACTTGGCCGTTTTGGTATTCGTGTAGGTGCCATTGCACCGGGCGTTATTCGTACTAATATGACCGACGCTATGAAACCAGAAGCCAAGCAGCGCATGCTAGCAGTAACACCCGTAGGGCGCTTTGGTGAAGCGGATGAAATTGCACATACAGCACAGTATATTATCGAAAACGACTTCTTCACCGGTCGCGTGGTTGAGATTGACGGCGGTATTCGTTTGTAAGTAAACCTTTTTTAAGTGTAATAAAACGGCAAGCCTCGGCTTGCTGTTTTTGTTTATAACTTAATTGGTTAATAAAGTAGCACCTTAAGTGGCACTGTATGTATATACAGTTTTTTATTTGTCAGTAATAGCTTAACGAATTGGGCTGTAATTCATTTAGCGCTTCCTATTTTAGTTGTCATAGTTGCGATGAACTTCTACTATTAATTATCTATTTGTTCTTATAATGATAAGCACCTTCAGGGATCAAACATACATGATTGAGATAAACGAACAGATACTGAAAGATATAAATAGAAATTTTATTATTCCTCCTAAACCTGAAATATTAACTGAGTTACAAAATTTAATAGCAACTGGCGATGCGCCTATTGCTGATGCTGCTAAGGTAGTGGTAAAAGACTTAGCGATTTCATCAGCAATACTAAAAATAATAAATTCTCCTGCTTATGGCTTATCTCGTACTGTGTCTGATATAAAACAAGCCGTGATGTTTCTTGGTTGGGACGGAGTCAATGTGCTTGCACAGGGCTTGAAATTAAAAGAAATGTTTGCAACCGATAACAGCTGTATTAGCTTAGAAAGATTTTGGGATACTTCAACAGAGATTGCTAATGTAAACATGATGATAGGTCAGCGTCTTAAAAAACAGATAGCCATAGAGCCCTTGTATACGCTTGGGCTTTTTCATGATTGTGGTGTGCCTCCTATGGCAATAAAATATGATAATTATTTAACCGCTTTGCACTGCGCTAATCAAACAGACAAAGTAACTATTATTGAGATTGAAGAGCGTTTATATAAAACAAACCATGCAGTTGTTGGCTATTATTTTGCTAATAGTTGGCATTTACCAAAAGAGATATGTCAGTTAATCCTCAACCACCACAATGCAGCTATTCTTGCTGAGGTGACAGATACAGATGAGCAAATCTGCTTTGCTATTTTGAAAATGTCTGAAAACTTAGTGACTATGGTCAGACGAGGCTCGCCTATACCACAATGGGGTATTATAGAATCAAAAGTCTTAGATGTACTGCATTTGAATGATGATGAGTATTGTGACTTACAAGAGGACGTTATTGATTTTTTAAACAGTTGCTCATAAATAATTAATTAAGGTTCTTAGCTTTTGCCTCAGCTATCGTTTAGTGCCAATGTTAGTCCAGTTTTTAGCACTATATTTCTACTTGCTTGGGCACCTTACTGAGCAGCCTAATAACCTTGAGCCGCTGTTACCTTGGAACATTGAGTAAACTAGGTGTTGCTAGCTATACGCTTACCGTTGAAGCTCGAAAACAAAAGGAATTAACATTGCGCTAGGCAATGACTTAGATTCACAAGGTTTAGTATCATTGAGAAATATTTGGATACATATTCATTACGGGAGATGACCCGCCCATCGCACTTCCTGTTAATAAAAAGTGCATGATGGGTGGTGTGGGGACTGGAGGTTAGAGACCTCCGGCTACCCGATTAGGTTAAATTAATCACCGTGCCTCCAGACTGGAAAAGCATATTCTAAGCCTTGTTCTTCATGTAAATCTAATAGTGGATCTAGTTCATCAAGATCTAGTCCTGGCGGTACATCGACTGACATTAAAGAAAACTGGTTGAGAGTCTCAACTTTACAACCTAGTCGTTTAAGCATATCTATGAAAAAAGTGGTATCTATACCATCATTATTCATAACCCAGATAACAGAATGACCTGACTTTTTTACAACTTTAAATTCAAATATATGCTCATTTACTTCATCAGGAGTAGCAGAAAAAATATCGCCATAAGCCAAATCAGGAACAAAGAAAGGGGCATTAACTAACTTATAGTTACCATTAACTCGCTCGCACCAAGCACCTTCAGCACTTACTGGTGGCCAACCGTTTTCGATATCTAAAGCGAACATTACTTTTTTGGCAGACACTGAACTTCCTTTTTCACCTAACGAGCTTGTAGAATAACTCGTTTTTAATTTATTTTTATTGATGCATTAACCATAGCCGAGTTCCTATTTCGATTCAATCGACAACTGACTTTCACATAAAATATAAAAAAGGATTTGCTGTTGCTTAATTGGCATTTTGCAAGGTATTACAGTTGGTTTACTGGCTATATTACGGCTTAAGTGGTTTTAATGCAGCCTGTTTGCAGCTTTTCTATATTATGAACTAAGCAATACAGTTGTATTGGGAGTTTACTTTCGTTTGAACCCGTAAGATCAGTTTTTTCATGCCTTTGTTGACCGTAAAATTTCGCTTTTCACCTCAGTAAAGCGGCTCTATAAAACCACGTTGTTTGCCATTCCTTCAAGAAAAACCTGTCGTCGCGCCATTGGACTGTCTATTTTGACCTTTATTTTAATTTTAGCTAACGGTGGATTTAGATCACTGGATCCGCCGTAGGATAAGAATGTGCTACTGGCGGCAGTGGCGCTCTTTATAAAAAATAGCACGCACTAAAGTACGCAGTTTAATGAAACTGGGTGTCAGCGAACGGCTCGCCATAGCCTGTGGTATCACCAGAACCAAAAGTAGGCGCTTGGAAGCGAAGGACCTTGTAGAAGCCCAAAAACAAAAGGAATTAACATTGCGCTAGGCAATGACTTAGATTCACAAGGTTTAGTGTCATTGAGAGGTATTTGGATCAATATTCATTACGGGAGATGAACCGCCCATTGCACTTCCTGCTAATGAAAAACTCATGATGGGTGGTGTGGGGTCTGGAGGTTATATACCTCCGGCTACCCGATTATACGCAAGCTGCGCTTACTGAATTTCTTGCTGCCAATTAACCTTTTGGTAAACTGATTTTTGATTGAAGTTAGTATTACCAGTAGTCGGACCAACATAATAATACATACCACCTGAGAAACCTGCACCAACAACCGAAGTAAGCTGTGTGGGTAAAGCAGCCACTGCATCTTTAGCATTTAAAAATACATTATTTTCGGGGTAAGCGCTTTTAAGAGACGGATCAGATAAAGATTGTATAGACTGGTTGATGATACGGCTTGAAATTGCTTTGTGGGTTTGACCTTTTGCCCAGCCTAACGTTTTTCCAGTAAATATATTAAGTTCATCGCTGTGGCCAGCATAAAATACTTCGTCGCGAATAATTTCACCGTTTACTTCTAAACACCAATCAACAATAACAAAGCTTGCATAACTGGCATTTGTAATAACTTGCGAATAACGGTGAATTTTGGCGTGCACTTTAGCTTTTGTTAATACGTTTGAAGTATTTTGGTTTAGAGTATTTAAGATTGATTGCTGAATTGTATTTTTGTCAGCTGTATCAAAACTTCCCCAATTAAAAGCCCCATATGATTCGTTATCAGCTGTATTTTCATCTGTTATGATTGAAACTGAATTGACGTTAGCACTAAATACTGGAGCGTTTGTTAACAATGGAAACTCAGTTTTACTTGCTGTACCTGTAACTCCGCAACCAGCTAAGATTAGTGATAAAGATAAAAATAGTAGATGTTTCACACGTACTCCATATTTACGTATCGCCGCATCAAGCGGAACCTAACCAACTGTTTAAGTTCCAGTACGCCCGGCATGGGCATTGACTTATGAGGTGAAAGTCCTCTGTAGGAAGATCACCGTTTAAATAGCACACTGTTATTAAACGATAGACACTCGCGAATGGCAAGGGCTAAATCGCGAGAGATAGTCTGAAGGAAGCCGCTAGCATTCTTTATAAAAGTAAGTGCGAGCTGATGAACAAAAACATCATATGAGGCATAGGCGGAAGACGAGCTAATACAAAATAGCGAAGTCATGTGATCTAACGGCCGCTGTAGGGTAATAATGTGCTACTGGCGGCAATGGCGCTCTTTCCAAAGGAATAGCCCCAAAGTACGCAGTTTAATGAAATTGGGTGTTAGTGAGCGACTCGCCATAGCATGTGGTATCACCAGTACCAAAAGTAGGCGCTTGGAAGCGAAAGCCCTTGTCGAAGCTCAAAAAAAGGAATTAACATTGCGCTAGGCAATAACTACTTAACTTTACAAGGTTTAGTGTCATTGAGAGATATTTGGATCAATATTCATTACGGGAGATGAACCGCCCATTGAAAAGCGCATGGTGGGTGGTGTAGGGGCTGGAGGCCTCCGGCTATCCGATTAGGCGTTTCTCGCATCTAGCCTATTAAGCTTTCTTCAAATGCTGACTCACCTTCGTAGGTAATTTCATTTTTTTCCCAAGCCATTGAAGCACGAATCTTGACCCATGTGGAGCATGTGTCCCAATGAGGAAATCCAAGGTCGTAACTGCCATAGAGGTACTTATAATGAAATTTTCATTGGGGATTTCTACGAAATCTATGTTCGTCGATTCAAACCATGGGTTGTATTCGTAAAATGCCTCAATAAGGCTTTGATCCATCTTTCTGAGGCTTTCTTGTATCGAAGGCACACCAATCAACTGCCTTAATCCGAAAACATAGCTGTCTAGCGCAAACAAGTAGCCAGAATTAAAATTGACGCCGAAAGAGTTATAACGATTATCAGGATGTCCATAAGCTTCAATATTACTGATGAAATCTGATACTGAGAAAATATCAACTGACTCAGAAACAGCTGAATGAATCTTGACTGCTTCATTAGGTTTCGTTTTAACGCTTGAGAGTTGCTTATCTACTGAGCAGGCTTCTTGGTGCAGGGCAACAATGGGATGGCCACGGAACCGCTTTTCATTAACAGCGATTCCCCTCATAAGGAGAAAAGCCTTTAAGTATTTTTCGAGCGCTTGAGACGCAGCCCAGAAGAACGCACGATACATACCTTTTTGCGCTAAAAATCGAGCAGTTACGTAGTCCTCATCGGCGGGTTTAACGAAAGAATCGGTGATGACTTTAACAATGTATTTTTCTATATCAGCCTGCATCGTTTCTGGCAACTTTTCGAAGTGTTCAAGATCGTCTTTACACTTGAAACTGTATATGTAGCTCAATTTTCTCTCATTCATCAAATCCCGAATCCTTGCCTTTTGCCGACTGAACGCTCATTTATCTACTTAATATAGTTTTAACAAATAACCTAAAGCATTACTACCACTAAGTTTTTTAAAGCTTTAAACTGAAGTTTAATAGAGCAATATGCGCGCGTCGCTCATTATCATGAATATATACACAAAGAGCAGTTTGACCAATCAATTAACTATTATATTTAGCCAATCTCAATGACCGGTAATTGCTCAAAGCTGTTATTCAGCTTTAATATTTTTAAGGTTGGGTTTCGTTGCTCTCAACCACAACCTACGATGATACGTTTAACGCTGTTTTTAATACTTATCGCTTACAGCTGACGGCTTACAGCTTCTTTTTAGCTACTTTTAAAACCAATTCTAAAACCGCCCCAGTGTTTGCCATTTACATAAATGGGTACTGATAGGTCATGTAAAATTTCACCGGTATCACGTTTATAGGTTTGCAATAAAAAGCTCTCAGTGTGGCTACCACAGCGGCTGCCGGTGGCATCGTTGAAAATACGTTTAGTGCGGTTATTCACTAAATCTTGTTGGTAATTGCCAGTTAATGGCTGGCTGTAGCGCTTATTGTGGGTAGGGAAGTAACCTTTTTTGTCTACGGCACCAGCAAAAAGAATTTTGTCATTTTCAAGGGTAGGCTCTTGAATTGGCGGTAAAATTTTATCGGTTAAAGTATCGTATGGTGTTGTATATTTTGTGGGGTTAGTATTTTTAATTGCTTGATATTCTTGTGAGAACAACTGCTTTTCAGTTAATTGCTTCGTTTCTAGCAACTCATTAAATTTTACCGCGATTGCATTGCTTGCCGTTGTTGCGGCATTGAGTATAGGCTTAAAAAAGGCATTGTGTTCAACTTTACTGAGCTCTCTAAAGATGGTTTCAGATCCTATCGATAACATAGCTGCTTGTGATGAAATTGAGTTACCTTTGGTTGCTATTTCAGCTAGCAAGTGGCTGATACTTGATACAGAGGTATTTATTTGTGTGGTTGCTTGTTGAAAAGCAGATACTGCTTGCTGCATGTTTTCTAAGGTTGATGATGAGTCTGTAATATCATGATTTATTGTTAAAAATGCTTGGGTAACATTTTCGAGTTCGGTTTTCACTTCATCACTTTGTAAAGAAACCTGTTTCATATCATCATTTGTTTGCACGCTATTAGTATTGATCTCAGTTAGCATCTGTGCAATTTGTTTAGTGGCTTGATTGGTTTTATTGGCAAGATTACGTACTTCATCGGCAACTACAGCAAAGCCTCTGCCTTGTTCACCCGCTCGTGCTGCTTCTATGGCGGCATTTAATGCCAGTAAATTAGTTTGCTCAGCAATGGTTTGAATAACTTGGGTAATGCTTTGAATATCAGTTGCACTTTTTAACAATAAATCTAACTTACTTGCGACGTTAGTAATTGAGTTAGACAACGAATCAATTTGTTGTGTGGCTATTTGCAAGCGTTGCTCTGCTGATGTTGATGCCTGAGATGTTTGCAACATTGCTGCATTTACGATGGTGATACTATTAGTGAGTTCACTACTGTTATGGGATAACGCCTGTGTTGCAGCGCTAACCGATTCGCTTTCACTGTAACAACCATCAATCTCTTTAGTTAGGCTATCTACATAGAATCCGACTTCTGCTGCACCAATTGCATTTTGAGAGGTTGCCACTGTGATGTTTTGAGCAACATTGCTGAGTTGGGGCTGTTTATTAATGTCTGACGCAGGGTTTGGTTTTTTGTCAGTTAACTTGGCTGTAAAAGCGAATAGAGCAGTAAAAATTGCAATGATTAGCGCCGCGACTATCGATAGTTGCTCGAAGTAATATAGAAAACCAATACTGACAGCGAAGAGTGTATAGCATAGCGATTTTAAATTCATTCCATTGACCTTTGTTGAGTTGTAATTTTCAGTCTTAAATATAAAGCACAGAAAATCAATTAATAAAAGGTCTAATAGGGAAGTCGACTGATTGACTTAGCAAACAAAAAAGCCAACCCTAAGGTTGGCTTTTGCAGTAATCTATTGCAGTAATGAGCATCAACTCATTTTAGTAAGTTGCACTGCCTTTGGTACGTGGGAAGGCAATAACGTCACGTACGTTGCCCATACCAGTTACATAGGCAACTAAACGTTCGAAACCTAAGCCAAAACCAGAGTGTGGTACTGAACCGTATTTACGTAGGTCGCGATACCAGCTGTAGTCTTCTTTGTTTAAGCCCATTTCTTCTAAACGTGCATCAAGTACATCAAGACGTTCTTCACGCTGTGAACCACCAATGATCTCGCCAATACCTGGTGCTACAACGTCCATTGCAGCAACGGTTTTGCCGTCTTCATTTTGGCGCATGTAGAATGCTTTAATATCACGTGGGTAGTTTTTAATAACCACTGGTGCTTTAAAGTGCTCTTCTGCTAAGTAACGCTCGTGCTCAGATTGTAAGTCAACACCCCATTCAACGGCGTATTCAAATTTCTTACCACAGCTTTTAAGAATTTCTACTGCATCAGTGTAATCAACTTGTGCAAAATCTTTCTCAACAAATTCTTCTAGGCGCGTGATAGCTGTTTTCTCAACACGTTGAGCAAAAAACTCCATATCATCACGACGTTCTTCAAGCACCGCTTTGAACACATACTTAAGCATGTTTTCAGCAAGTTTGGCGATATCTTCTAAATCAGCAAACGCAACTTCTGGCTCGACCATCCAAAACTCTGCCAAGTGGCGAGAAGTATTTGAATTCTCTGCACGGAAAGTCGGGCCAAAAGTATAAATTTTTGACATCGCTGAGGCGTAAGTCTCACCATTTAACTGACCTGATACAGTAAGGAATGCTTCTTTACCGAAGAAGTCTTCGCTGTAATCAACATCGCCTTTATCTGTACGTGGCAAGTTTTGCATATCAAGCGTTGATACGCGGAACATTTCGCCTGCACCTTCACAGTCACTTGCGGTGATGATAGGGGTGCTGATCCAGTAATAACCTTGCTCATGGTAGAAACGGTGAATAGCTTGCGCTAAACAGTTACGTACACGTGTTACCGCACCAATCATATTGGTACGTGGGCGAAGGTGAGCGTGCTCACGTAAATACTCAATGCTGTGGCGTTTTGCCGACATTGGGTATGAGTCTGGGTTTTCTACCCAACCAAGTACCTGTACGCTATTTGCTTGAATTTCGAAAGATTGACCTTGGCCTGCTGATTGTACTAAAACACCAGTAACTGACACAGAGCAACCGGCTGTTAGGCTAGTAACTTCATCATAATTATTTAGTGAATTAGGTACTACCGCTTGAATAGGATCAAAACACGAACCGTCATGAACGGCTAAAAATGAAATTCCTGCTTTTGAATCGCGGCGTGTACGGATCCAGCCTTTAATTGTTACTTGGCTGTCTACCGCAACCTTGCCTTTTAATAGCTCTGAAATCGCTAAGTGGCTCATCTTCACTCCAATGATATAAGTTGCCTACATTAATATGTGCGCTATTGCACTTGAACGGTGTATCTTACCTTTGAATGTAAAATAAAAAAACATTCAAAAGTAACTCTTTGCTTATTCTTTTGCATTTTTGTGGTTTTTTGTCGTTTAAAACCTAGAACTTTAATTTTTTGTGATAAGAAACAACTTAGATCAAAATTTAAAGGCGATTTTCACTGCGATAAAAACGGGTTTTGTGGCATTATATGCAATTACGATATTTAAACTAACTTGCTAAACATATAGGTATTATGAAACAAGTCTTTATTTTACGTGGTTTACCAGGGTGTGGTAAGTCTTATTATGCGCAAAACCTAGCCGATGAAATGGTAGCGGGCGATCAAAGCCAATACTTAATTTGTTCGACCGATGATTATTTTTATAATGAGCAAGGGGAGTATCAGTTTGATAAGTTCAAACTGTCGCAATACCACAATTTAAATTTAGCTCGTTTTATAAATGCGTTAGCGCAAGAAATCCCACTTATTATTGTTGATAATACTAACATCAAGAAATGGGAATTTATTGCTTATAGCCAAGCCGCTGTTGCACTAGGCTACCAAGTTAAAGAAGTGATTGTGGGTGAAGTAAAAGACAAATCAATGCAACACCTGTACGCCAAACGTAATAGCCATAACATTCCACTGAAAATGATCAGCAAAATGGCTTATATGTTTGAGTGGTAATAATTACCCAAATTACGATTAGGTTGGGTAATTATTTGGGGTCTTGATGATATGCTAATAATGTTTTCCGGCAATTGCGGCGTAAATGGCGTTAGCTAATGTGGTGATATCGCCTGAACAACTAATATACGGTGGCATTAAATAGATAAGCTTACCAAAAGGGCGGATCCATACATTTTTACTAACAAAGAAAGCTTGTATCTTTGCTACATCGATAACAGTATCGAGTTCAACCACACCAATTGCTCCTAACGTTCTTACATCAACAACATGCTCAAGATCATTACAACGGTGTAATGCTTGCAGCGCATCGTTTAGGTGGGCTATTTGTGCTTGCCAGTCTTGCTCAAGTAATAAATCAATACTCGCACAAGCCACTGCGCAGGCCAATGGATTGCCCATAAATGTTGGGCCATGCATTAATACCCCAGCTTCACCTTCGCTGATACCAATGGCAATTTTATCTGTGGTTAATGTTGCAGATAACGTCATCATGCCACCTGTGAGTGCTTTACCTATGCATAAAATATCTGGCTCAATATCAGCATGTTCTACGGCAAATAGCTTACCTGTGCGGCCAAACCCTGTGGCTATTTCATCACAAATTAATAATACACCGTAACGATCGCATAGTTCACGCACGGTTCTTAAATACTCAGGATGATAGAAGTTCATTCCCCCTGCATTTTGTACAATTGGCTCGATGATAAAAGCTGCAACATGCTGATGATGTTCTTCGAAATACTGTGCAAGGTGGTGTGCTTCTTGTTTATCGAACTGTTGTCCAAACTGAGTCTTTGGTGCAGGCACAAATACATGCTCAGGTAAAAAGCCTTGATATAAAGAGTGCATAGAATTAATAGGATCACATACGCTCATCGCAGCGAAGGTATCGCCATGATAGCCTTTATAAGGCGTCATCAGTTTTTGTTTGCTGGTTACTCCTTGACTAAGCCAATATTGCAAAGCCATTTTTATCGCCACTTCAACACTTACCGAGCCGCTGTCGGCTAAAAATACTTTTTGCAACTTACTCGGGGTTATTGCAACCAGCTTTTTACAGAGCTCTACTGCTGGCTGGTGGGTTATGCCACCAAACATTACATGGCTCATTTTATTTATTTGGGCGTGCATCGCTTCATTTAAAACCGGATGATTATAGCCGTGAATAGCACTCCACCATGAGGCCATACCGTCAATAAGTTGCTCCCCCGTTTCTAAGTGAATAATATTGTGATTTGCATGCGTAACGGGGTAAACCGGAATAGGTTGAGTCATTGATGTGTAGGGGTGCCAAATGTGCTGACGATCAAAATCAAGGTCTATTGTTTGTTTTATGTTCATATGTAAACTTTAACTAAGTGAGCTTCGTTGACAATGGTACGGCAATACGTATTCTAAGCCAATAACACCAAGATCAAAAAATAAAAGAGAGTATTATGGAGCTTGCAACAGTTCGACACGATTGGACCCACAGTGAGGTGAAAGCCTTATTTGAAATGCCATTTAACGATTTATTGTTTAAAGCCGCCTCTGTTCATCGCGCTAATTTTAATCCAAACGAAGTACAAATTTCTACGTTGTTATCTATTAAAACCGGTGCTTGCCCAGAAGACTGTAAATATTGCCCGCAATCGGGGCATTATAAAACTGATTTAGAGCGCGAACGCCTGCTAGAAGTAGAAAAAGTGGTAGAGCAAGCGCGGTTAGCAAAACAAAAAGGCGCCACTCGTTTTTGTATGGGGGCCGCATGGTCAGATCCAAAAGACAGAGACATGCCATACATTTCGCAAATGGTAAAAGAAGTAAAAGCCCTTGGCCTTGAAACCTGTATGACTTTAGGCATGTTAAATAACGAAAAAGCCCATGAACTGCGCAGTGCAGGGCTTGATTACTATAACCACAACCTCGACACCTCACCTGAGTACTATGAGCAAATTATATCAACTCGCACCTTTCAAGACCGTCTTGATACTATAGGTAATGTACGAGACGCTGGTATGAAAGTCTGCTCGGGCGGTATTGTGGGTATGGGGGAGCAGGCAAGCGATCGTTATGGGTTATTAATGCAGTTAGCTAATTTACCCCAGCAGCCCGAAAGCGTGCCAATTAATATGCTAGTAAAGGTAAAAGGGACACCGCTTGAAAATGTTGATGACTTAGATCAGTTTGAGTTTATTCGTACCATTGCCACAGCACGTATTATGATGCCACACAGTTATGTACGTTTATCAGCAGGACGTAATGCGATGAATGAGCAAATGCAATCAATGTGCTTTTTTGCAGGCGCAAACTCTATATTTTATGGCGATAAACTATTAACAACAGAAAATCCAGAAGCCGATGCCGACATGCAATTAATTAAAAAGCTCGGGATGAACCCTGAAACAGCCGAAGACTATTCTGATGAAGCCGTTGCTGCGTCTTTGTCATCGCAAGTGGCCGATAAAGCAACCGCAGAATTGTTTTACGAAGCGTAAAGTGCTCAGTACTATGGTAATGGTTTAAAGTATCGCGTTGAAGGTTAAAGCATTTATGTCATTTGAATTTATAAACACCCATTTAGATGAACGCAAAGCGCAGCAGCTCTTGCGTAAACGCTATGTAGTACAAAGCGCAACGGCGCGTACTATTACGGTTAATGATAAAACCTACCTTAACTTTGCGAGTAACGATTATTTAGGGTTTGGCGATTCGCCGGTGGAGTTAACCAGCGCGCCATTACTAGGTAGCCACAGCTCAGCATTAGTAACGGGTTATCAACAACCACAGCAAGCGCTTGAGCAAGCTTTATGTAGTGCTTTGGGTTATGAGGCAGGCATGTTGTTTAATTCGGGCTTTAGCGCAAATAGCAGTGTTATTAAAGCCTTGTTTCAAGATAAAGCGACAGCGCAACACAGTGCGATTTTTCAAGATAAACTCAATCATGCCAGTTTAATTGATGGCGCATTACACGCTAACGCCGCGTTAGTACGCTTTAACCATAACGATATAAACCATTTACGCTCACGGCTAGAAAAATCAAAAGCGCGCAATAAGCTCATCGTGTCTGAAGGTGTGTTCTCAATGGATGGTGATACCGCGCCAATTAAAGCGCTATTTACCTTAGCAAAGCAGCATAACGCCTGGTTAATGATAGACGACGCCCATGGTTTTGGTGTTTTAGGAAAATCGGGGCTTGGCAGTTGTGAAGCCTTAATTGCAGCCGACACCTTGCCCGATATTTTAGTGATCACCTTTGGTAAAGCGGTTGCGAGTAGTGGGGCGTGCGTATTAGGTTCGCAGCATTTTATAGATTACATGCTGCAGTTTAATCGTGATTATACCTACTCAACCGCTATGTCACCGTTTATTGCCGCTCATACTTTGGCACGTATTAACAGCATAAGAGACGCCAACGACAGGCGAGCCAAATTAAATGCTAATATTGCGCTGTTTAAACGCCTAGCTAAAGAGCAGCACATTGCGTTAATGGAATCAAACACCGCGATTCAACCGATTGTTTTAGGCTGCGCTGAGCAAACGTTAAAAGCCAGTGAGCAACTAAAGCAGCAGGGCATTTGGCTAACGGCTATTCGCCCGCCAACTGTTTTACACAATACCTCGCGTTTGCGTATTACCTTAAGTGCAGCCCACACCCATGACGATATAAAACAACTCGTTGGTAGTTTACAAAAGGTCATTTCATGATAAGCCCGCAGGCAATTAAAACTAAGCCACTTAGCCCCACTACAGTGTATTTAGCTACTCAGGCTTTAAAAAAAACCACAGCACATAACTTTTCAAAAGCAGCAAACAGTTACAGCCTGCATGCTAATGTGCAAAAACAAGCGGCGAATGATTTATTTAAACTCATTAGTGCAAACCCTAAAAAGCTCTGTGTTGACCTAGGCGCAGGGCCGCTTGTTAATACTCAGGCTTTAAGGGCATTATTTGGCCAAGTTGTTGCCATAGATTTAAGTTTTAACATGCTAAAAAGCAGTGCCTTAAACACCCCTAAACTGTGCGCCGATATGGATAACTTACCGCTGCAAGCTAATAGTATTGATGTGCTATTTAGTAATTTTGCGCTGCAGTGGTCTGCTAATTTTGAAACCTTAATGCACTCGCTTTACCAAGCATTAAAACCAGGCGGGCAAGCTTACATTTGTACGGTTGTTGCAGGGTCATTAAACGAGATAAAAACCGCCTTTGCAGCGCTTGATTCACATAATCATATTAATCAGTTTGCAAGCCATAATAATATAAACCAATCGGTCGAAAAGGCAGGGTTTAAGATCAATACCTCAAAAAAAGTCATTTATACCGATCAACACAGCAGTGCATTAGCGGCTATAAAATCGATTAAAGCCATTGGTGCCACCACACAAAATCATGCAACAAGTCGTCGTGGTTTATTAACTAAATCAGCACTAAAAAAAGTCTGTGATGCCTATCCGCTTGTAAACAATAAAGCCCATGTATCTTACCATGTAGTATTGTTATCATTAGAAAAAGCCCAGTAAAAATAATAAGGCCATGCCATGAACCAGTTTTTTATTACCGGTACCGATACCGACGCCGGTAAAACTCATGTAACCAGTTTGCTGCTAAAGTTACTCGCACAACATAAAAAGCGCGCAATAGGTTTTAAGCCGATTGCCTCTGGGTGTGAAATGGCGTTTGAGCAGCTCGTAAACGCCGATGCGCTAATGCTAATGGAAAGTGCCACAGTCAGCGCTAAATACGACATAATTAACCCATTTGCATTTGCGCCGCCAATAGCTCCCCACATAGCTGCAGAGCAAGCGGGTATAAACATAACAGTAGAAAAGCTGAGCATGGCTTATCAACATGTTAAGCAACAAGGCGCAGATTACCTGTTAACAGAAGGCGCGGGTGGTTGGGCTTTACCTATTAATAATAACGAGTATTTATACGACTGGGTAAAAGCAGAGCAACTGCCAGTAATATTAGTGGTCGGGATGAAACTAGGCTGTATAAATCATGCATTACTCACGGCAGCACATATGCAAAGTATGGGTGTTAATTGCATTGGCTGGATTGCTAACCAAGTTGATGCCACTATGGATGAATACCAAGCAAACCTAGATTCACTGAAAACACGTTTACCATTTCCACTGCTTGCCATTAGCCCATACACAGAGCAAACCCCTAAATTACAAATTTATAAAACCCTGCTTGAAAAATTATCAATAAATCCATAAATAACCCTTGTGTTGTGACATAGTTTGTCACAGAATAGCGCTGACGTTATGACATAGTGTGTCATAACGCAGTGATTGCTCAATGCCGATCAAACATAGTAAATCGCTCAGCAATAAATGTTATTTTTGGAGAACTCGTATGAAACGTGTATTTTTGTTTTTATTAACTAACCTCGCGGTTATGTTGGTATTAGGTGTGGTGCTTTCAATCATAATGAGTGCGCTGGGCTTAAGCCATCGTAGCCTTGGCGGAATTTTACTAATTGCGACTGTATTTGGTTTTGGTGGATCGTTTATTTCGTTATTTATGTCGAAATGGATCGCAAAAAAATCAACCGGTGCGCAAGTGATCACCCAACCTCGTACCGAAACCGAACAATGGCTGGTAAACACTGTGGCTGCTCAAGCTAAAAAAGCCGGCATTAACATGCCAGAAGTGGCGATTTACGACAGCCCAGAAATGAACGCCTTTGCAACCGGCCCAAGTAAAAATAATTCGTTGGTGGCGGTAAGTACGGGTTTATTACATAACATGAGCCAAGATCAAGCAGAAGCCGTACTGGCGCACGAAGTATCGCATGTTGCTAATGGCGACATGGTAACGCTAACGCTTATTCAAGGTGTGGTTAATACTTTTGTTATTTTTGCCGCGAAAGTGCTGGCTGGCATTGTAGATAACTTTATCAATAGCGATGAAGAAGAGGGCGGCAGCAGCTGGACTTACTTCTTATTCGATATGTTATTCCAAGTATTATTTGGTGTATTGGCAAGCATAGTGGTTGCCCATTACAGCCGAAAACGTGAATTTGCAGCCGATAACGGCGCAGCTCAGTTGGTAGGCGCAGATAAAATGCGTTCAGCCCTTGAGCGATTAAAGCAAAACCACCCATCGCAATTAGAAGGCTCAATGATGGCCTTTGGTATTGCCAGTGGTAAAGGCATGGCTGAGTTGTTTTCATCTCACCCACCGCTTGACGCACGAATAGACGCACTACGTCGTTAAAAAAATTCAAGTTTTTCACAGTACTTGTAAACAAAAAGCCTGCATTTGCAGGCTTTTTTATGTTTAATGTTTTTTATTGCGATTGAATAATGTCAGTAATGCCCTCTGGCGAGAGTATTTCAATCCAGTAACCGTCTGGGTCTTTAATAAAGGCAAGGCCTTTCATTGAGCCGCCATCTGGCTGTTTTACAAACTCCACATCGTATTTAGCAAAGCGTTCGCACGCTGCATATACATCTGGCACGCTAATACCAATATGGCCAAAGCCTTTTGGTTCTTCATTACCACTGTGATAACCGCTAAAGCTGTCGTCGTTTTCAGTACCCCAGTTATGGGTAAGCTCAATCAGTGCAGGGCGGCGAAACACCCACTGGGTTTTTTGTTTATCATCGCCTTTAGGCATATCTTGCTCATAGCCTAAAAAGTACAAGGTAAACTCCATACCAGGAAAGTCGTACTTACCTAACAACTTCATGCCCAATACGTTTTCATAAAATGCCAGCGACGGTTTTGGATCTTTAATACGCAACATAGTTTGCTGCATCACATAGCCCTCAGTGGCCTGTGTAATTTGCTCTGGAGATTCGTTATAGCTAGACATGAAATAATCCTTAATGGATTTAAAAAGGCAGGGTGTGCGCTCATCATAATCAACAGCAGCAAAAATTAAAACCACCGAGCTAAATTACCAGCCAGTGAGCTGAATGTTTTATAAGCAAAAAAATGGCATATTTAGCGATACTGTTTATTTGTACAGTGTTGGTGTTTTATCTAATATTACTGATCTCCACCATTTTGGGGTATTTCTGCATTTATGAAGTATGAGCCGAAGCTAACTAGTTGTTTACAGATGTTTATTTGAGGGCTAAGATAAATGCAATGTAATATATAGACATTTGTCGGTTTTATAAAGCGACAGATGTCGTAGATAAAGTTGTTATACATCCTTGAGGTACGTCACATTTTAATCCGAGCTATAAATAGTCAGAGGAAGTTAAAGCCTTATTTTTATTCGCAGACTGTGAAAGTAGGTTCTGTTGGTTGCACCTTAGGAATTATCATTGCGTACAACTTGTTCTTTGTAATAGCTTCCAGCTTAGGTATTGAGGCTGATGTGCCTATTCGTAGCTATAGTGGTGGTTTAATGTCGGCCGCATTCGCTTTGTGTATATTGGCTTTGGCAGTCTCGCTGTATATATTTTGTCTAGTATCAGGCGCTATTTATTATGGCTTTAAACTCAAGAAAGAACTTATTAGTAAAGATGAATTCATGAATATTGTATTCAAAGGGGTTTACCCAACTCGTTGGCAAAAGAGGTTGTAAGGCGGATGTATAACAAACCAAGTCAGCGGGAATTTTACTCGCTGAAAAATACTCATAAAATCCCCTGCTTGGGGCGTTACGAATAATATAGGAATCTAGCCGATGGATGGTTACTTACAGACAGGACTCGGAATACTTGTATCGTTAATACTATTTGTGGTCGGGTACAGGCAAACTATTGGTGCTAGAAAGGAAAGGGCGAAGAATGCAAACAGCTCCGTCCATCGAGCGATAATGCGTCGGATGGTTCTAGAAGATTATGCTCCGGTATACAACGATGTAACCAGACTCATAGAAGGGAAGGCAAGGGAGTTTCAGGTTTCCTTAAATTTGCTTTTCTCAGAAGAGCAGATATTGAACAGTCTATATACTGAGGTTTTTGATAGTGATCTAAAAAAACCAAATGGGGTCACCCATTAGAAAGTTCCGGTCAAGCAGGCAGCTGTGTTTTCTTGATCTTTTTATTCAAAAAACCAAGTGTTGTTACTTTTTAAACTCACTTTAAATTTGGCTATACACCT